>CAZJVQ010000036.1:0-5055 GCA_964549605.1 Candidatus Woesearchaeota archaeon
TTTAAACCTCCTTTCAATTATATTTTGAATTATCCTTAAAGGATAATGAATATTAGAACAATCAGAACTAGAATAACAACCCTTGTCGCATCTCATAATTAAATCATAATAAATTCATTTAAAAGTATTATCTATCTTAAATCCCTCATATTCCACCACCACTAAAAAAGAATTCTTTTGGAAAAGATTTGCGGATTATTTAATTAGAAACGCCCAGACCGCACAAGAGTACAGTTCGATACATTATCTAAATTAAAAAATTAAAGATTCTTTTGTAACCACTCATTACTACAAGAAATATTTCTCCAAGCTGCTTCCCTACCAGATTTTATAACAATTAATTTATCATCACTGTCTATAGTTCCAATTAACTTATCTCTAACTTCTTTTGCAGATTCATTTGTGACTATTGCCCAGGTAGATTCTGTTATTTTTGCCCAATTTTCATAAGCCCTTATTGCAGCATATAACTTTTCATAATCTCTTTCATTCACTAAATCATAAGATATAATATAGCAAGTCATTAAAATGGCAAGTCCCAAAACTATTTAAATTTTTATATTCTTTAGAAAAATTATTTTAACTTTGATTAAAGGAAAGCTCATGTATCGAAGGATTCAAAACCATTTTTAGTTTTTGCATCGTTTTTGCTCCTATTAGAATTTCACATCCAGGCATATCAAGTAAACGAAATTCTGGATTTAGAATTATTTTTCCTTCTATCTCTATTGATTTTAGTTTAATCCTCCTGCATTCTATTGGGGAACCATCTGAAAGAGTTGTCAATTCATTTTCACCATATTCAATAATTCCTAAATCTTCCACTGAACCTTCTTTAAAAAAATTAGGAACTATGTAATTATTATCAGAACCAGTATCAAAAAGAGCTCTTAATTGTATCGGAAAATTTTTAGAACCTTGCACAGTAACTCTTCTAAAGATTCTCCCCATTAGAAACTAGTTATGCCTTCTCTAAAATAATCCACTTTTTTTTCTTTTTTATCAATCATTAGCATTGATAAAATATCTGGATTTTCTGATGTATCATAACGAACAACGACTTTCCAATGAGCATTTACTTGTTTCGCAAAGATTATTCTTATTCCAGAAATTCCTTTAAGTTCCCGAATATATTCCTCAGAGATTTGTTTTATTTTTTCATAAGTAATTTCCTCACTAGTGGATTCTCCAGCTGTGGAAACTTTTCCAGATTCCGTAGGGTGTTCAATTGGAATTTCGTCTTTTTGAATTTCTTCTCCATTTGTCATGTCAAATTCCTCTCTTTTTAATTTATAAATGTTTAGATAAGATCATTTATATTTTTTTTGTTTTAACAAAAATAAAAAAATAAAAAATTATTTCTGATTCTTAATCAAAACGATAAATAACCCCCAAAGAAACATACATTGAATCAATTCCAGGATTTCCATCATTATCTCCCCTAGTTGTACGATGTATTATGTTATTCTTAAGCTTTTTACCCATAGAAGAATGCTCAAGTCCAAAAGTTGTTGTCAAATCAAATTCTCCCAATTCAATCTCCATTCCGGCTTCAAGATTAAGATGAAAATTCCATTTTTCTTTATGCTCTTCCAATTCCTTATCAAAGTAAATTATTCCCATAGAAGAATGAATAAATGGTCTAATTTTGCTATCTTCCCTAAATATTCTTTTCAGCCCATAGTCAAAACCAACATCATAATCACCTTGAATTTTACCAAAAAAAGGAGTTAAAGTATATTTATTAAAAAACCAAAAAGCATCACTATCATCGAATTCAAAACCTAATCTAAATCTTAAAGGATTATAATCTTCAAGAGCACCTTCAAAAAAACGTATGTTTTCTCGGTAAGAAATACTTGGATTAATTCTTAAATTGCTGTCTGACTCAGATGCAATCAAAGGTGACGTTACAAAAATTGAACTCGCTAAAACTAAACTTTTCAATAACTTACCCATAAAAATCTATAAAAACAGCTTTTAAAAGAATTATGATTGAGGATTTATTTTACCTTCTTGCCAATCCTTCAAGATTTTTTTAGCAACTCTTTCTTCATCGACAAAATTCCCTTTCTTAAGATAATTCAACTTTTTACCAAGTTTTTCAATCAAAATTTCAGAATCTCCTTTTGCTTGAATTTTGTAATGTTTTTCTAAAATATCTGGATATTCTTCCATCAATTTGGAAACAACTAAATCTGGGTTTTTTGTTTTGTCCCAAGTAATTGCGCCAATTTGTGAATGCTTAACTAAATGTTCCTGATTAATTGAAGCTTTTTCAAGAGGAGGAATTATTCCAGGTGTATCAATTAAATAGAATCCTTTTGAAAGTTTAATTTTTTGGATTCCTTTAGTATAACCTGCTTCAGGAGAAGTTCTTGCAGAAGATCTTCCAGTTAAAAAATTGATTAATGAGCTCTTTCCAACATTAGGATAACCAATAATTCCAATACTAACCTCATCTAAATTCAATCTTTTTGCAGACATCTTTAACAATTTCTTTAAATCCCTAGATCCTTTCCGTTCCTTTGACGAAAAAAATACATATGGTTTCAATTCTTCCAATTCGACTTCTTTTTTCAATTTATTAATATCAACTAAATCAGATTTATTCAAAACATAAATAATAATTTTTCCAAGTTTCTTTGCTTTATTTTCAACATCCAGATTTCTTGTTTTTTCTATAAACCTAGAATCCAAAATCTCAAGAATAATATCTGCTTTTTCCAAAATATTATCAATCATTGATGGAACATAAGACTTATGTCTATGCGTACTTGGACTTTTTCCCCTAGTCTTTTTTGCAGAACCAAATCTATTTGCCATAATTCATTAAAGAAATCACAGTTTAAAAATTACTTATTTGACCAACCAAAAACTTTGCTTAAAAAGTCATTTTACTAATCATAAATATTTTTTCTGTATCCTATCCTTAAGACTATTATTTTATTCCCAGAAATAACAACATCAATTATTGCCCTATACTCTCCGATCCTTAATCTCCAAAGTTTTTCTCCTTGGAGTCTCTTGAGAAATCTAAAAGGATTTTGTCTGATAGAATAAATTTTATTTAAGATTATTTCTTTATCTTTTTTTTGCAATTTTCTTAGAAATTTTTCGGCATTTTCCTCTATTCTAATCGAATACATTTTACCTAAGTTTTATACCAAACTCCTTAGCCACATCTTCAATAGGATATGTTTTTCCTTTTTTTACATTCTCTAGCGCAATTTTAATTTCTTTTATTTCTTCTTCACCGAGTGTTTCTTCTTCAACATTTTCAATGAGATTATCTAGCAATTCATTATAAGACTGTCTCTCAAATTGTTTTAACGCTTTTAGTCTTTCAAGCGTATTCCTGTCTACTTGTATTGTAGTTTTCATGTTATATAGCAATTATAGCCACTATATAAGTCTTATGTTTAGTAAATTTATTTCCCAGACCAACCAAAAACTTTGCCCAATAATTTTATAATTCCGAATGTAATTCCCAATCCTATTGCGCCAATTATTATTGACCACATTAAAAAGGTTCCAAATTCCATAACATAAAAAATTCAAATTAATTTAAAAATGTTTTTGTTTTATTCTCTACTTAGCATATTTTGAATGGGAAGACACTTCCTTTTCATTAAATAACAAAAAATTATCTTAATCTTTCCAAATTACTCTTAGCTAAATTAAAATTTGGGTCAAAATATAGGGCATCATCATAGTCTTACATCCAAATATTTGCATTATATCTTGCAACATCTTGCAACCCACCCAAGAGAAGCCCAATTATATGAAAGGTCACATCTTTTTGCAAAACCAGCATTATTATGCATACCAACACAAGCTTCACCATACGCTGCACATTTAGTATTCCCAGTAGTCCAATCGGTAGGCGTTCTATACAAACAACTTAACGTTGGCTTACTAGTCACTCCACTCCACGGAACAGAACTAGCAGTTAAAGTATTAGATACATCACTATCACCAATACAATCAGTACAAACAAGATTTCCTGAATTATCAAAATAAGTACCAGTAGTTCCAAGATAAGAACTTCCAGTAACATTTATATCTCCAACAACATTCAAAGTGTTTTGTGGACTCTTTGTTCCAATTCCAACATTCCCACCTAAAAAAGAATTATTATCTAAAGTCCTATAAGAACTATTTGTAGCATTCCAATTTGAAGTTAATAAATAAGTTCCATCATCTACAACTTGATTTCCATTAATCGAAACATTACTCCAATCAAACGACTGGATTACATTCGCAAGTAAAGTTCCTCCAATATTTGCATTTCTTCCAAGCCACAAATCTCTCCATTTTAAAATAGTTGAACCGAGGTCAAAAGTATTACCAAATTCAGTCTGAGGCAACAATGAACCATTTACATTTAAATTGCTAACATCCAATTTAGTAAGATTAACAGTAAAAATAGTATCATTAACATAAAGATTCCCATCAATAATACTTACTCCTCCAGATTGCCAATCCCCATTAAAATCAAATTGTCCAAAAACTGAATTATTCAAAGGCATAAAGAAATTTTCATCATGTCCCCCAAGATATTTTGAATTAAAAGAGTAAGGAACTCTTGCCATCTTTGCGGTACTTTTCCAAGTTCCATCCCGATAATAACATAAATAATATTGATCTGTGAAATTTAAATTTACATCGTCAAGATAATAACTTATAATCCCTCTAGAATCCGTTGTTAAGTTTGTAGTATTTGTAAAAAGAATATTATCACAATTAGAAGTTGTTGAAATATTAAACTCGAATTCAAATGTCCCCGCTTCAATACTTCCTCCAGAATCTCTGGTCTGAATTGTAAAATGTAAAGAATCGTCTGCTGCCGCAGAAATAAAACTAATAGAAAAAAATATCCCCAAGATTAAAAACAAACACCTCTTAAATTTGCATTGAAAATTCATCAAGAAATCCCAATTTTTTTACAATCCTTCTTTTATCAATAGTTTTAATCTGATTTAACAATACCGTAGAATCTTTGTCTAAATTAGAATCGTTCTTGCCAATAAAAACATTTGTTGGAAATTCCTT
>CAZJVQ010000036.1:5065-8103 GCA_964549605.1 Candidatus Woesearchaeota archaeon
TTAGATATCTTATTTGATGTTATTGGAGCGATTATAGTTGTCGGAGAATATTTATTCCCTTGATCATTTTGAATTACTAGAACAGGCCTAGTTCCTCCTTGTTCAGAACCCACAACTGGTTCTAAATTAGCTATGATTATATATCCTCTTTTTAGTATTTCCATTTTTCATTCTTATCTAATCCATCCATCAAAGTTCCTTCCCATTCCTTCGCTATTTTTAGACTTTCTTCCGCCATTTCCTTATAACCTTCAATTAGTAATTCCTCTTGTTTTCTTTTGGATTCTTCAGCCGTTTTCATTAATCCTAATATAACTTGTTCATAAGTTTCTTTTGCAGATTTTAATCTATCAAGTTCCCTTTTTACATTTTCATTAAGTTGTATTGTGGTTACCATAGAACTATAGTTATTCTATAGTTTATAAAACTTTTCAATGCATCGGATAAGTATTAAAATTATTTTCTTTCTCCCTCGTTACATCTTGTAAAAGCAAACCAATTATCAGAATACCACATATCAAAGCCGCCATAATTAAATAATAAAGGAGGGCCCCAAATCCAAAAGAGATTTTTTCAACAACCTTGAAACTAGCAGTCGAAGTTGCGACCCCATTTGGATATACTAACTCCAAACCAATTACATAATCTCCAATCGGAAGTAAACCAGTATCAAAATTCAATTTGAAAGTTTTTCTATCTTCTATCAAAAGAGTTTCACTTTTTGTTAAAAACGTTTTTCCGCCGAAATCCTTAATGACATAATTCAATGTAACATCTAATCTGTCTTTATCGCCCATAGGAATTAAAGTAACTTCTGTTTTCAATTCGCTTCCTTGCTTTACAATATAATCTCTGTTAAGAACAACAATATTTGAATCAAACAACAACAATTTTTCTTTTACATTCATGGAAATCAATATTTCAACATCCCCTATTTTTATTTTTCCGATAAAAGTTCCAGATTGACTTGGGGCAACAAAAATAACACTAAAATTTTTTGATTCAAACGTTCCCAAGCTTAAAGAATCTGATTCAAGAATAATTAATCCATCCAATCCTTCTTGACTTACAGGCAAACTTTTTTGGGAATCCAAATTTGTTACCTTTATGAATTTTTCAATATTAGTATTTACTAAAAGATTTAAATTAAAATTTAAAGGTTCCACTGAAAATCCCCTAGAAACAGAGCTTCCCCCTCCCGGTGTAAGATCTGGAGGTGGAGAAACATCAAGCTCTATTGTAGGTATAATTCCATAAGGATCTGAACTAACAATCAATTCTCCGTCCCCTCCAGAATCAAATCCAATAGTATCAAAACCAGTTAGAGTTAAATAAGGGGTTACAAAAATAATTGAAAATAATATTGAATAAATTGCTAGATATCTAAAATACGCCATATATTTTCAAAGAGAACATTACTTTTAAAATAAACGCCCTCAGCCAACCACGCTTGGGTGGACGTTAGGAATTGAAACTCGTTAGAGTTTTAAACGCCCCTGCCGAACATCGAGCAACCGAACAGGGCATAACTATTTCTTAATTTTCCTCCAATTTTTGAATATGATTATTTTTTTCTTCCAACGATCATAATGTGGGGGCTTATATCAACTATTGTAGGATGAGTACAAAGTCTATAATGAACTTTTATCCAATTCTTCCAAGCAAGAGGATCTTTAGATAGTTTATTTATATCTTTTTCAGAAATACTTCCAAGTCCATCTAATCCTATTTTTTCTAAAGTTTTTATTTTATTAGGGAAAAATTTTTCAAGTTCTTCTAGTGTAAAATAATGAAAATATCCTTTCTCACCCCAATAAAAATCATCTCCTTTAAAGGCAATACTTGTATATCTTTTATTATTTTTAATTTCATTTGGCCATTTCTCAACTGATCTCATTAAGTATCCAAATTTACCCATTATTGAAACAAAAATTGGGGCATTTTTCTTTGCCACTCTTATTAATTCTAAAATTGCTTTTTTTCTTTGCTTAATCTTAAGGTGGGACAAAGGACTACCAAGACAAACCACAGCATCAAAAGTATTATTCTTAAATCTGGATAAGTTAGTAATTGAGCCTTCAACAATTCCTTTTATTTTATTTTGGACTTTTGATTTTTTAATTTTGCTTTTTGCAAACTTAAGATTTTTTAAGGTTATATCAAATAAAACTACATCATATCCCATTCTAGCAAGTTCAATAGTGTATCTCCCAGGACCTCCTCCTGCATCCAGAATTAATCCTTTTTTTGGAAGATATTTTTTTAGATAATGTAAAGTTGTATCAAACTCCAACTTATGAAAAGGACTTTTAACTAATCTTTTCCATTCTTTTTTTACATTCTTAGAGTAGATTTCTTTTATTTCTTTTGTCATCTTCTTTTTTCAAATCCCCAACACGGATTTGAAATTTAGTTATCCCTTAGAAAAGTATTTGCTCTTTTCAAGTTATTTCTTACTTTTTTCCTCCAATTTTTGAAACCTTAATTTTGCTCTTGGAGATAGCTCAGAAAACTCAGTGTATTCATATAATTCTTTTAAGAGTTTATTTATGTAATTAGGCTTTTCTTTAATTCTTAACTTAACTATATTTCTTTTTTTAATAAGTGAAAAGTTAAAATTCTCATCTTTTTTTATTAATTCCCAAGAATCTCTAACTATCTTTTTTCCATACATTTTTTTATAATTTAGTAACTTAAAATCAGGTTTTAATTTTTGGAATGATTTTTCAATATTTTTAATAATATTTTCATCCAGCTCAAAAATTAAAATAGTTTGTTTTTCCGTTCTACTTATTGAGTTTATCTTTGTCTTCATTTTTCTTATTTTAACTAAAACTTCAAACTTTTTATTTCTTACCTTCAAATCCCAACGCGGATTCGAACTTCCACCAATTTTATGCCCCTTCCTGATTTCAAACGCCCCTGCCGGGATCCTCGAAGAGGTTCTCGTGCCCTCCTTGGGTATCGAACTTGTTCGAATCATAACGCCCCTGCCGGGATTCGAACCCGGGTCACAACCGTGAAAGGGTTGCATCCTT
>CAZJVQ010000037.1:0-7707 GCA_964549605.1 Candidatus Woesearchaeota archaeon
CTGAGGAGAATAGATTTAATGTTGGAGATAGGATACCAAGTCTAGAAAATTATCCCATATCTGATATTGGAGTTATAACCAAAATTAACAGAAACAACGAAAGGGCCAAATACAGATTTGTTCAATTCGAAAAAGATGGTTCTAAAGTTTATGCTGCCTATCCTATTTGTGACAATAAACTCATTGGACAAAAACCAACACCTTTCGGATTATATTATGAAGGAGACGATAAATTTTATTTGAACGACCAACCTTATGATTCTGAAGGAGTTATTGATGGAGTTATTGATTTAGAAGGGAAAAATATGATTGATTATGTTCCAAGTTGCTTAACTGAAAAGATGGTCTAATTGTTTTCTTATCACAGATATATTTAAAAAAATTGATTCCCTGTATTTTTTATGGGTCATACGCCTTTGAGAGTTTTTGATTGTCGTTTTCCCGATTACCAAAATTCCCTTGAAATGAGAACAAAGCAATTTGAAGAATCTGTTGCAAGACTATCTGTGAGTGGCGGAATGGAAGAAGATATTGAATTTTTGTCCCAATTTTATGGTGTTCCTCATCCTTATGAATAGCTGATTTGTTATTATCAAAACACTTAAAAAACATAATATTTTAGATTTTTGATGAAAGATATAGAAACTGGAGAAGAAATTTTTCAAGATAACTATGTTGTAATCATTAACACTGAAAATGAAAGTGTTGAACTGAACCATGATACTTTTTGTAATCAAATAGAAATAAATAAAGAGTATAATCAAAGTTATTCTGAAGACACTACCCTTGAAGAATTTGAGGCTGATCACATGATATGTCGATATGAAGTTCGTGATCAAGAGGGAAATGTTTTGAGGGATGAGGAGAAAAAAGGTAGCCCCTTGCATCAATATCCTTTTTTCATAGCTAGGAATGGCCCAGGATTTAAAAAAACATTAGAATATTTTGCAACTAAAGAAAAAATTAGTTTAAATTAAAATGGATCGAAGAAATTTTTTGAAAAATAGTTTATGGACTTTGGCTGCAGGCTCTGCTGGTTTTGTTTGGGGAGGGTTAGCAAATAATCTTTTTCCAAAATGGAAAAAAGAAAGATTAAGAGAACATATTGAAGGGATCCGGGAGAATATGGTTACCTTTAATACTTCTGCAAAAATTTGGGTTGGTTATCCAATGTTCGGATATGATAATTTTGAACCTAAGGTGAAAGGTGAGGGATTAATTTATGATGATTACATATTAACTGCAAATCATGTTGTTAACAATTCAAGGGAAATGTTCATTCATGGAATGAAACCGGAGATAACTAAGAGTCCTTTTTTTGATCCTTCCGAATTAACTTTTGAAATTATCTCTGAAACTGTTTTATTAAACGATAATAAAATTGAACGAATAGTCAGCATTCCAGATATGGATATCGCATTTATTCCATACACTCAAAAAGAAGGAGATAAATCCAATTATGAAGTCAAATTGGGAGATTCAGATTCTCTTAAAATTTTTGATGAACTTTATATTCTTGGAAGACCTTTTTCAGAATTTCCCGTGACTAAAAAAGGAATTGTTGGAGCTTTGAATTACCAAAAAAGTATTTTAGAAGATGGCGGAATAATTACATCTCATCGAGCAATTGGTGGGGATTCTGGAAGTCCTTTGATTAATAAAGATGGGGAGGTTGTAGGAATTGTTTCGAGTATTATTCAAGAGTCACACACACTCTCAATTCCAATCAATTTGTATAAGGAAGAAATAACAAAATACGAAAGAATGAGTTATGAGAATCTATTATAAATGCATAAAAGAAGAGGTGAAGGAAAATGGTAGTACATAATTCCAAGATGAATCCAAAAACATTAGAAGAACTTGAAATGACTGATTTTGAAACTGAAGAGAAAATTGACGAAAAACATTATATGATTATTGAACATCCTGAAGATGGAAATTTTGTTAGAATTAATACTGACAATTATACTAATAAAATTCGCGAAGTGCAACGAGAGAGATATTCTCCTGAAAATAAAGAAGTTAGAAAACTTGAAAGGGCTGGAGAAGATGCGAGCTACAACATTTATATTGTAACTTCAAATGGTAGACATCCTTCATTACCCTTAAGTGAGGATATGTTAAAAAAAGCTTTCCCAAAAACATTTGAGTATTTTAATGAAATGCATTTCTTAAATTAGCTGTTAAGTACACAAATATTTATATAAAAAATATTATTGTATTTTTCATGGTAATGGAATATTCTAAAGAAGAACTAATTGAAGAACAAATACATTATGCTTGGCCTTCTCCTAAAGATGAAGATAATGAACCGGTTATCCCTTTGATAAAACAATTGACAGATCTTGGTGCAAAAGTTATCGAGATTCCAGAAGGAGCAACATTAGGAGATCATGTTTTATTACCAATGGTTGAAGCACCTAATGGTTATAGGCATTTTGGACTAAATTCTATTCAAGAATATGTTGAAGGATATAAAGTTTAACAATTAAGGCACTGCTAAAACAGAATCTATTAGTTCTTCTATCCAATCAGTAATTTTCTTGAATCTTTTCTTTCCATAAACCATCATCCAAATTACTAGAAGTGCAAAAGCTATTCCAAGAATAACTAAAATTATTGTTAAACGTTCATTTACCATCTTATTTTATCTTCTTAATCTCACTAATTTCTTCTCCAGAAATTGCTGCGCCTTTGAATTTTAGTGAATATAATAAAGCATCAAGGACCGGGCCTTTTTTGAATCTAACAAGATCTTTTTTATATGCGACGTAAATTAATTCTGTTGAACGTATGAATTTGAATTCCTTGAAAAATTTGTAGTTTTCTTCTTTTGCATCTATCTTTGAATGTAATCTCCTTTCCATTAATTTTTTTAGATTTTCTGGTTTTTCTCCAAGAAGTCTTGTTGTTCTTTCATCAACTGCGATAACATTTTCTACTTTCTTTTTGTTAAGAATTTTGCTTAAAGCTAAACAAGAAGATTCTCCAAAATGAATTAATTTTACTGGACCACGTTTTGTTACAAAAAGATTATTTGCTACATCCAAAATAGAATCTATCTCTTGTTTTATTTCTGAATCTTTAACTCCAATTGAATTAGGAAGTTCTAGGATTTTATCATCAAGTAGTTGTTGAATTTTCATTGCTTCAAGTTCGAATCTTTTATTTTTCATTGGTTTGTCAACAAGTTCTACTTTCACTTCAGAAGTAATTATAAATTTCCCGTTGAAGATCTTTTTTAGTTCTCTAAGTTCTGGAACAATTCCCGCCATTGTAAAACTTATCAAAGTTCCTGAATCAAATATTATTACTTTCATTTCAATTCCTCCGAAAGATGTGAAAAATCATTAAGAGATTCTAAATTCCAATTTTTAAATTCTTCCTTCCAGCTCAAAAGAGTTAATGCAGTGTTCTTTTGCATAAAACGAAGTATATATTTTCTTAGAGGGATTTTTAATAAACTACCAATAATTATTCTATTTGTATGTCCATGAGCAACAATCATTATTGTTATATCCTCTTTTCTATTTTCTGTAATTTTTTCAAGTAATTTTTTTAATTTTCTGGCTCTAAAATGAATTAACATTTTTAATCCATTATTTAAATCCCTCGTTCTAAACTCATTCAGCACTTCAAAACTTCCTTTTATTGGAACTTTTGTAATTTTAGAAATAATCTCTCCTGTTTGTTTGCTTCTTATCATATTGCTAGTATAGATCTCGTCTATCTTTATTTTTTCCTTCTTTAATTTTTTTCCTATTTTTTCTGCTTGCATTTTTCCTTTCTTTGTTAATGGAGAATCTTTGTTTTCAGTTGTTCCAGCATTTCTTTCACATTCCCCATGTCTAACCAAAATTATTTTCATTCAAAAAACCTCATCGCAAGTCTAATTCTATCTTTTACTGGGGAAGTCTGGATTTCGGGATCTTCTGAAGTTCCCCTTTGTCCACTATAATTCGCAAGCTCGTATTGACTAATTCCCAAAAGTTCTGCGGTTTTTTCCATAGAAATTCCGTGTTCGTAAATTTTTGAAGCTTTGTTAATTCTTGCCTTGTGAAAAATATTTTGAATATCTTCTTTGAAACTTGTAGAAAGTTTATTTATTGAATCTATTATGTTTTGAAGCATTTTGTGGAATAGATCTTCGTTCCCTTTATTTAGCGCAAGTATTGCATTGTTCAATTTTTTTGAAACCGCCCTGCAAAAAATGTCGCATTTTTTTTCACCATATTGCATTTTTCTTTCAATTATCTTACTTAATGAATAAATTATTATTGCAATCAAAATACTATCTGTATCTTGGGAAGTTGAAGCAGTGTGGATTGTGTTATTACTTAATTCTTTTAGCCTAACAACATTTTCTTCGGATGTTGCTTTTTGAGCTTCTTCAAGAATTTTTATCACATGCTCTTTTTCGTGCATGTCTTGAAAAATAGAAACGGATTAATAAATCTTTACAACTAAAAATAATTACTCCTAATTATGCTCATAGAATTCATCAACATTCCTCTTTCTTGCAAAATCTCTGAAACATTTTTCTTACTTGTGCTATTTTGTTTCTCTAGATTTTTTCTTAAATTTTTTCTTAATTTATTATAAACTTGCTTATAATTTTCTGAATTTTTTATGTAATGTGGAATGAATTTTTCAAAAGGAACTTTAACAGCGTAAACTCCTTTGAATGGAACTTCGATCTCAACTAGATCCCATCCTACATCTTGTTGATTGATTAATGAAAAATCTAATGCCATGTTTTGCTTTCTTGAAAAAGTATTGATTCAGGATAATTATCTTCAATTGCATACATAGCTTTAAGAGCTAAGTCATATCCTTCAACATTATCTGCATCAAGTTCCTTCAAAAATACTTCTTGTAATTTAAAATGTAATTCGCCTAATGAACTTTCTATTTTTTCTAATTCCGGTTTTGAATTAATATAATCTTTGAAGATTACATTCTCAGATTCTAATTTTCCTACGACTTCATTTTCTATTAATTCAAAGTCCAATGCCATATTTTTATCTGAAATAACATTTTATAAATGTTTTTTCTTTCATTAAATTATGAAGAAAGCGCTTTTGGATACTAATTTCATCCTTACATGTGTCAAGCAAAAGATTGATTTTTTTGAAGATTTGAAACTTCGAGGATTTCATATTTTGATTCCTAAAGAAGTTATTGCTGAAATTGAGAATATTGCAGAATCAAAGAAAAAGCTTCGATTTAGAGATGATTCTAAACTTGCTCTTAAGCTGCTTAAAGCGAATAAATTCAAGAAAATTTCCTTGGATTCCAAAAATGTTGACAACGGAATTATTGAATTTGCAAAACCTTATCCTGATATAATTATTGGCACTTTGGACTCAGAAATTAAGAAAAAAGCTAAGAATCAAAAATTGGTAATTCGCGAGAAAAAAAGGTTGGAAATTGTTTAATAAAAATTTTCAGTCATAGATGATAAATCCCTAATTTGTTCTAACTTTGAACTAAGTTTCAATCCGTCTTGGAAAAAATATTCTTCAACTTTGGCGTCATTTTTCTTAGCCAGCATATCTACAAAATCCATTGGGTCAATTCTTGTTATTGGAAACCCTTCATGAGAAGAATAGCCTTCAGTCGAAAGTATATTTCCAAATCTTTCAGCAATCTCTCCAGATCTTGGGGAAGTATTATATTTGAATTTCTTACGTGAAATGGCATTTGCCGCAACACTTGTACCATGCATGTGAATAGAAACATATATTGTATCAGGATCCATATCATAATCTGCTCCAGGTTTCAAAAATCCTACCCTAATAGATCTTCCGTCACCATTGCTTTCTCCGATTCCCATAGTTTTTCTTTATTAAAGCGGTTTAAAAGGATTTTTGTGATTAAAGATAAGCTTTAAAAACCGATTTTTATTCTAAATTCTAAGATGTTCTATTTAACTGAAATTGAAGATTATGTAAGAGTTGAGCCTAAGTTATTTGGCTTGCCTACTTCCGAGGCTGTCAGTAATCAGCTCGACGAGGTTTACACTGACCACTATGACAAAGAAATTGGAAAAGTGATAACTGTTGTTGAAGTTTTAGAAGTTGGAGAAGGAGTAATAATTCCAGGAGATGGTGCCGCATATTATAATTCTAGATTTAAAGTAATTGCATGGAAGCCTGAACTTCAAGAATTGGTTTATGGTGTGCTTTCAGAAATAACAAGCTTCGGTGCATTCATAGATTTAGGAGTTATGAAAGGAATGATTCATATAAGTCAAACTATGGATGATTACGTTAGTTTTAGTAAAACAAATGCACTTATGGGAAAAAGCTCAAAGAGAGTTTTGAAACAAGGAGATTTATGTGTTGCAAGAATTGTTGCAATAAGTCATAAAGGAGACCAACCAAAAATGGGATTAACAATGAGGCAACCAGGATTAGGAAAAGTTGAATGGATTAAAGAAGATCAAATGAAAAAAGAAAAGGATGCTCAAAAGGCTTTGAAATCTGAAGAAAAATCTGCTAAAGGGAGAAAGAAGAAATGAGTGAAATTAGGGTTTATCCAATAGCTAACATGGAAAATAATCTGGACAATTCATTCAAAGGGAGAAATTATGATCACGCATCTAATGACAAAAAATTACCAAAAAAATTAAACTTTTTGGAAATATTGTTAGAAGCTCAAAATAGGAGTAATTATATTTAAAATGGCGAAATCAAAAGCATGTAGAATGTGTAATAGAATTTTTGAGGGGGACAAATGTCCTGCATGTGGCTCAAAAGAATTTAGTGAAAGCTTCAAAGGAAGAGTTGTGATCTTAGATCCAGAAAAATCTGAGATTGCAAACAAATTGAAGATTAAGAGAAAGGGAAATTTTGCAGTTAAAACAAGGTAATAAAATGAATTCTAAGATATTAAACGAAAGAAAAAATGCTTTATTTGGAAGAAATGAAATTGAAATAAGTCTAGAAACCGAAACATCTCCAAGCCATGAAGAGGTCCAAAAACTAGTTTCAGAAAAAATTTCGAGTCCAATTGAAAATTTTGCGATTAAAAAAATAGAAAATCGATTTGGTTCAAATAATTTTAAAGTTAAAGTTTTTGTTTATGATTCTGAAGAACAAAAAAATAAGATAGAACCTAAAGTAAAAGTTAAGAAACAGAAATAAAATGGCAAAAAGTAAAAAGTCAGTAAAGGAAGGAAAGAAAGAACATAAGAACAAGCCCACTAGTAAAAAATATAGTAAATACAAAATTGAAGGGGACAAAGTTATAAGAGAGAGATTTTGCCCTAGATGTGGTCCCGGAATTTTCTTAATGAATTCTCAAGCGAGAGTATATTGTGGTAAATGTCATTATTCTGAATTTGAAAGTAAGAAACCAAAAGAAGAAGTGAAAGCTGAAGAAAAGAAAGAAGATTAATTTAAATTTAATTAAGAATTAAATAATATTATGCGTGGGAGCTAATCTTAAACAAAACTAACGTGCTCCACGACTTTTCTAATAAATATAAACCCGCAGGAGAGTTTCCAAGTCAAAAAAATAGATGGCCTGAAGCCTCTCCTGGGGAAAAAGAGGTGATATAATTAGATAGTCTCTAGATATTTAAAGGTTTCGGTTTTGTTACTCTTAAAGAATGACGAGAAGTTCCCAGGTAATAGTAGTGAAGTTATTAGGCACTACATAATCATTAACATAGGTACTACATATTTTTATAAAACTTCTTTC
>CAZJVQ010000038.1:0-1737 GCA_964549605.1 Candidatus Woesearchaeota archaeon
TCATAGACAGCTTTAATTGTTTTTTTAGTTCTATTGACAATCCCCATACATTAGCAACGACCATTAATGTAAGAAAAATGATAAATGAATCCTTTTACCATATGAGAAGGGATGAATTAACAACATTATTAATCTTAGAAAAAAATGAAACTTATTCTGGTAGTTTTGACTACAACATCCCTTATCTTGTCGACGGAATAATTAAACTAGATTTCTTAGACTTGGGAACAATTGAAAGAAGAATTTTTATTCCAAAAATGAGGTGGACAGACCAATACAAAGAAAGTAAGATGTATGAAATTGGGAAAAAAGGAATTGAACTTATTAGTGAAGATTAAAAAACAAAGAATTCTTAATAATTAAAAGGTGTTCAATGGTCCAAGATATTAAAAGATATTTGTTTGACAAACTATTTTTTCCAAAAGTTGCTATTATAGATAGACCTGGAATAATTATTAATAAAACTATAAGCAGATTCGGGAAAGAAGGAGTTAAAACAAGAGTTATTTATAATTTTGAAGATATTGCTGTAAATCTTTACTTAGAAACTGTTAAGAAATTAGGAAAGAAAAAAACAGATAATTTATGGTATAAAATAGGTAAAGAGAGTGGGATAAGATATTTCCTTTTTGCTAAAAATAAGAAAATACCCCCCGTACTGCTACTACCAATAATTGAGCATACATTTAATAGTGCAGGTTTTGCCTTTTGCAGAAAATATAAAATACAACCATGAAGGAAGATCATTAATTACATATGGGAAAAGTTGCATCATATGGGAAAAAACTAAAAGTGGTCATCTTATAGCAGGAATGGTAAGTGGAATTTTGAGTTCTTTACTTAAAGAAAATATTGAAGCAGAACCTTTTCATGAAGATTGCTCAGAAAATTATAAAATTATTGCAAATCCAAAAATACCAAAAAAACATATACCTGAGATTGAAGAATTAAAACCTTTAAACAATTATAATAAATTAAATTTCCCCCAGAATTATAAAATGTATTCTGGGTTTAAATCTTTTACAGATCTATTAAAGTTCAAAAAGATTAAAATAGAAAGAAGAGGAATTTTTAATTTCCAAAATAAAAAAATTCTTCCGTCTGAAATAGGCATATCTGAGATTGGATTAAGAAACTATCTTAAAATTAATGAATTCAACCTATTCAAGAATATAATAATTAAAACTTCTGAAGAAATAGCAAGAGATATCTTAAAAGACGAGAAAAATACTAATGATGAAATTAAAACCATTAACATGATGCTATCTGCTTTTGGTTGGGGTTTACCTTTTCATAAAAAAATGGAGAATAAAATTATTTATAGTTTTCTTTACCCCCCAATAACTAAATATGGTTCTTTACTTAGAGTGTTAATATTAAATGGCTACTTAAATAAAGTATATAGAAAAAAATTCGAGATTGAGAGAATAGATAATTGTAAGATGGTTTTTTCTTATTAATTTTTTTACATTAAAGCATATTTTATTTTAAGAAGAGCATAATAACCTAAACGAGATACTTTCATTCTATTAGTGAATTTTCTTTTTATCTCATCAGGTATTATTGGTTTAGATTTTCCTTCAAACATTTCCATAAAAACTTCTGGATATTTGCCCAAGGTAACTAGAATGTCTGATCTAAGAGGACTTTTTTTAATTAGCCGTAAAATCTTTGGAGCATAATAAGTATCTTGTTTTAATACTAAATATTTAATATAAGTCTCTAAATATTTTTTCT
>CAZJVQ010000038.1:1747-7520 GCA_964549605.1 Candidatus Woesearchaeota archaeon
AATTTTAAATTTCTTTTTCTTATCGCATGAGTTAGAATTAGTGAAGTGTCTAAAATAGATTTTACTCCACACCCAGAGGAAGTTACAGAATTACCAAAACTATCTCCTAAAAAAGCAATTTTTTTATATACTAAAGGCAAAACTGGAGTATTTGGATTAATTACATTATACTCTTGAATTATTTTTGGTGAAGGAATATATTTTTTATAAAGTGTTTTGTCATCTGCTTTTATTAAACTCAAATCTGGTTTTTTGACGTATTGCCAATCACCATGTATTGTCTTATTCTCTAAAGGATACAAATCTTCAAAATAATTAGAATCCCTAAACTGATAATAGAAGTAATTATTATTCTTTAATTTATTTTTTAAGATTCTTGTTTTTGCTACCCAATATCTAAATGGAAGTGTTTGTTTATATGTTTTTTTCCCGAAGAAATCTCTTCCAGAACAGTCTATTAAAATTTCAAAATAATATTTATTTTTATTAGTTTTTAATATATTATCCCCCAATCTTATTGCTTCTTCTTGTCGAAACTCCGTATCAGATTTTTTTACGAATTTCTTACATATTTTCTTATAACTTATAAAATAAAATTTTTTGAGTATTGTGAAATGAGTTTCATCATTAAAACCTACCTTCATTCCCTTGTAAATATGTTCATAAGGTAAGTTATATTTTTTTACAACATCTTCTGTAGTATTTCTATATCCATAAGCCGCATTTGCCCCAATCTCATTTTTGTCAATTATTAAAACACTTTTCTCTGGACACTCCTTACTAAGATTATATGCCAAACTAGTTCCAGCAATTCCTGCACCCACAATTATTACATCATAATGTTCCACTTATACCTCTTAAAAATTAGTTTTCTAAATCCATATAATAAAGTAAAAAAATAAATAAACAAAACAGACAAACTAGAAAAAATTAGATATTTATTAGAAGTTAAAATCAGAATTAATAAAGCAAATGAAGTAATTAAATAAAAACGCATTAAATTAAGAGCATTTTCTAATTTACTTTCATATATTGACTTAACAGTTACTAATTCTAACAAAAAAGCAGGGATCAACCATAAAAGACTTAAGCCTTTTACTCCAAGAAATAGATACATTAAAACAACGATTATAAATGAAAAATTTAGAAGTATTATTGCGATCGTTCTCGGCTTATTAACACTATTAACTAATGTTTTATAACCTCTTTTTTTATCTTCCATAATATCTTTTAAATTAGTTGTAGGCCCGATACATAAAGCAAGAAAATAAAACAGAATAGACAGAGAAAATGCAGTTGAAATACTAAGCCCTACTAATAACGAAGAAGCAATTATCGGAAGAACAAAATGAGTTAGTCCTGCTATAAAAGTATCTCCAAAAATAATATATCTTGAAATAGTATTATAAATATATCCTAAAAAAATAGCAATTACCGATGTAATTAAAATAATTTTATCCAAAGAAGCTAATAATAATGCTATTAAAACTATCCCTAATATTACTTTTTTCGAGTATTGTGGTAATTTATAATCTTTGTCTTTGTAAGCATTGTGAATGCCTGCCGCAGAATAAATAAGAACGGCAACCAAACCGAGATATAGAAGAGTTAAAGGAAATTTGTTTGAGTAAGCTGCAGGAATAAGCATGACCATTAAAATTAGAAGGGTTCTTTTTATCCGCGTAGCCTTTAATAAATTTAAAAAATAATTTTCTCCCACTTTATCCATAAAAAAATATATCAAAGAGATTCTTGTACTTAATTAAAGAAAGAGGATAAATTAAAAACAAAACCCAAGAAACAAAGAAAAAAATTATCCTTGCAGGAAAATTAGTATTATAATTAATATTGCCAATAATATTATATGAGACATTTTCTAAAAAAAGGGGAAATAGAGACTAAAGTTCATAGCAAAATTTATGACATAACTCCTTCTATTGAAAGAATAATAGAAGAATCTGGATTTCGAGAAGGACATGTTTTAGTTCAACCAATGCACACAACTGTCGGCATTTATCTTAATGAAGAAGAAAGATTTTTGTTTGAAGATCTAATTGAACATTTGAATAATCAAGCCCCACAGATTAAAAGAAAATACAAGCATGACAATATTGCAGAAAGAGATTGCCCACATGACGAACCCGAAAATGGACATAGTCATATTAAAGCTAGTCTTTATTCAAATCCCTCTTTAGCCTTAATCTTACATCTTGAAAAATTACAAATAGGAAGATACCAAAGAATACTTTTTGCTGAATTTGATGGTCCATGTCCAAGAAAACACAAGGAAAAAAGAAATTATTTGGTGAGTATAATGGGAGAATGAAAATGTTGGATACCACTTTAAGGGATGGGGAACAAATGCCAGGGGTTGTATTCAGTAAAAAACAAAAAATAGAACTAGCAAAAAAAATTTCTGAATTTGGTATTGATTTTATTGATCTAATGCCAGCTGTTTCTAAAACTGAAAGGGAAGTTGCAGAATGTCTAATAAATGAGGGCTTACGAGATAAAATTTTAGCTTCTGTCAAAATGCAAAAAGATCATATCAGTATAATTAGAGATATTGGAATGAAAGGAATTTTTTTAATTACCCCCATTTCAGATGTTCATTTAGAGAAAAAGTTGGGAACAACAAGGCAAAAAAATCTAGAAAAAGCACTTGAAAGTATAGATTACGCCAGAGAACAAGGTTTAGAAGTAAATTTAGCTGGAGAAGATGCCTCAAGATCAGATTTTAGATATTTAGTAGATTTCGCTAATTCTCTAGAAGGAAGAATTGAATATTTCTTTCCTTGTGATACTTTGGGAATTTTAACTCCAAGACAAACTTATGAGTTTATAAGAAAATTAAAAGAAGAAACTAATTGTAAAATAGGCTTGCATATTCATAATGATTTCGGCCAAGCAACAGCAAACACTCTGGCAGGAATAGAAGCAGGAGCTGATTTATTCTCAGGAACTTTTACAGGAATAGGAGAAAGAGCGGGAAACGCGCCAATAGAAGAAATTATTCTCGCCTTGAGATTTCAGTATGACAAAAATCTCCAACTGAATTATGAAATGACAAAAGAAATATGTAATTTGGTTGAGAAATATTCTGAAATTAAATTACAAAAACACAAACCCATTATTGGTGAAAATGTTTTTTCCCACGAATCTGGAATTCATGTGGATGGCATTCTAAAACATCCCGAAAATTACGAAAGTTTTGATCCAAGAGAAATTGGAAGAAGGAGAAGAATTTTATTTGGAAAACATTCTGGAATTTCTGGATTAAGATATTTATTTGGGGAGAGATTTAGTGGAAATCAATATCAAGAAATGTTGCAAGAAATTAAATCAAAATCTGAAAAAGAAAAAAGAGGGTTCTCAGAAGAAGAAGTCAGAGAGATATTCTGGAAAAAGTAGTAACTTAAAATGAATAAAGAATTGGAAGAATTGTTAAAAACGAATGCGGAGGAGGTTGATAAAGAAATAAATAAAATTCTACCAAAACAATTTGATCACGTGTGGTTTGATTTGGTCTTTAAGAACACAGATTATGAATATGACTGTCAATCATGCACTGAAGCAATAACAAAACCTATTTGGGATTTACTTGAAAGAGGAGGCAAAAGATGGCGCCCACTTTTAATGAAACTATCTTATTTTATTGTTGGAGGAAAAAATAAGCAACTAATAAATAGATTTTCAATTGTTCCTGAACTAATTCACAATGGAACTTTAATGATAGATGATATAGAAGACTGTTCTGAATCAAGAAGAGGAAAACCCTGCATTCATAAAACATTTGGAACGGACATAGCAATAAATGCCGGAAACATGTTATATTATTTCCCACTGTTGATATTAATTAGAGATGAAAAATCAGATTCTGAAACAAAAATTAAGTTATATGAAATTATAAATATGGAAATGATAAAAATCTCCTTTGGACAGGGGATGGATATGTACTGGCATAATAATGATTGTGATGTAAGTGAAAATCAATATTTACAGATGTGCGCATTTAAAACAGGAACTTTGGCAAGAATGTCTGCAAAATTAGGGGCAATTCTGGGAAATGGAACCAAAGAACAGATTAATACCCTTGGAAAATTTGCAGAATCAATTGGAGTTGCATTTCAAATTCAAGATGACATCCTCAACATAACAAATGAAGGTTGGGGAAAGGATTTCGGAGATGATATCAGTGAAGGCAAGAAAAGCCTGATTGTTATAAAAACTTTTGAGCAAGCAAGTGAATTAGACAAAAAAAGATTGGTAGAAATATTAAATCTTAAAACAAAGGACAAAGAATTAATCAAAGAAGCTGTTGAAATTATAAGAAGATACAATGGAATTAAAGATTCAAAAAGAGTTGCGGAAAAAATTATATCAAAAGCATGGGAAGAAATGGATTCATTATTCCCGAATTCAGATTTTAAAGGTAAATTAAAACTATTTGCAGATTTTATGGTTGAGAGAAATCTTTGAAACAAAGATGCTTGAACAATTAATTTTGGTTGATAAAAATGATAATATTTTAGGTTTTGAAAATAAAGAAAAATGCCATAATGGAAACGGGATTTTACATAGGGCTTTTTCAATATTTGTTTTTAACAATAAAAAAGAATTATTAATTCAACAAAGAAGTGAATTAAAAAGATTATGGCCTTTATATTGGAGTAATACTTGTTGTAGCCATCCAAGACAAAACGAAACAATTGAGGAATCTACAAAGAGAAGATTAAAAGAAGAAATTGGGATTTTTTGTAATTTAAAATATTTATTTAAATTTCAATATCAAGCAAAATACAAAGAAAAAGGATCTGAAAACGAATTATGTTCTGTTTTAATTGGAAAATCTGAAGGAGATATTATAAAATCTAATCCAAAAGAAATTAAAGATCTGAAATGGATTAATTTAAACTATTTGGAAATAAATATTCAAAACAATCCAGATAAATATACTCCTTGGTTTAAACTAGAAACTAAAGAATTATTTTCAAAGTACAAAATAGAACTCGATAATTTATTTAAATAAAATATTCTTCTCCAAAATATGAATATAAAAACACTTCATCCTGATGAAAGACCAAGAGAAAAATTAATCAAATATGGATCAAAAACCTTAACAAATTCAGAACTTTTAGCAATAATTATTTCGACGGGAAGTAAAAAAGAAAATGTTTTGACACTATCAACAAAACTATTTAAAAAATATAATCTCAGATCATTATCAAGACTAAAAATTGGAAGTTTGAAAAAACAATTGGGAATCGGGGACGTCAAAGCTTGTCAGATTACAGCTTGTTTTGAATTAGGTCGTAGACTAGCATCTTTTAAAGACATCAAAAAATCTCAAATTACAAACGCAAAAGACGTGGCCAAATTATTTATTCCAGAGATGGGAACTTTGGAAAAAGAACACTTCAAAGGCATTTACTTGGATTCAAAAAGAAGAATAATTAAACAAGAAACTATTTTCATAGGTTCATTAAATGAATCAGTTGTACATCCTCGAGAGATTTTCAAAATTGCTATTGAAGAAAGCAGCGCCGCAATAATTTTATTACATAACCATCCATCTGGAGATCCAAATCCAAGTAGCTTTGATATTGAAATGACTAAAGAACTTATCCAAGCTGGAGAATTACTGGGAATAGAAATCTTAGATCATATTATTATTGGTGGAGAAAAATATATCAGTTTTAGGGAAAAAGAGTTAATTTAATTATTCTTCCAACATTTCCCTAATTCTCATTCCTTTTGGAGTTAATTTGTACAA
>CAZJVQ010000039.1:0-394 GCA_964549605.1 Candidatus Woesearchaeota archaeon
CTCCTCAGCAGAAGCTAAAGGGGCACTCAATCCTATAAGTGTCAATCCGATTGTTATCAATTTCTTCATAAATCTAGATAATTACCAAATTTTTAAACATATAGAGTATAAGAAAACATTAAAAACACAAACTATTTCTTATTTCGAAGGGTGCGTAGTATACTGGTAGAATGGCTGCCTCCAGAGCAGCAGAAGGGGGTTCGATTCCCTCCGTGCCCATTTCTCACTTATTAGTGACAACAAATCAAAGGTTTTATAAAGTGAAATCTGTATAATATTCTATGAACACAAAAGATAATTTAGCAAAAATGAGTAAGCAAGAATTAATAAAATTAATAGATACTTACAAAGAGAAGATTTCCTCAATGGAAGAATATGTTGGAGTTATGTCAGT
>CAZJVQ010000039.1:404-7383 GCA_964549605.1 Candidatus Woesearchaeota archaeon
ATATTTAGCTCCCTGCATAACGTCAACTTCTTTCTTACATCCTTTACACTCAATATTAACTTTCTTTGCCATATTTATTTATACTGGGAAAATATATAAACTTTATTACAATGAATAAAAAATGGAAATAACCCTAAAAAAATCTCATTTAAAGATAGCTGCTGTTTCAATCTTCTTGTTAGCATTAATTGCAGTTGCTGGGTTTTTTGCAAAAGATTTAATTTTGACGGGAAACGTAATATCTAATAATCAAGAAATAGTTGGAGAAACAGGAATACTTTACATTGAAGGTTCAGATGTAGTTCTATTAGCAGTAACTTTGGAAGATTTGGTAGAGTTGATGAAATCTGCAGCAGAAGGGAACCAAGAAGGATATACTACTGTTTTCCAAGATGGGAGGGCTTTTGCTGTACCTGGTGGAACTCAAGCAGGAATAGTGGAAAATAACGCAGAAGTATCTTTAGTTCAAATATTGGAAGGAGATTTTGAAGGGGCATATGGTTGGCTACTTTCAGAATGGATAGTTAAATAATTTGAAAATTATTATGAAAAAAAAGAAATTCAAAATAGAGTTAGAAGAAAAAGTTGTGGATAAAGTAAAAACAAAATCTTCGAATTCAAGAATGTCTCCACTGATAAATAATCTTCTAAAACTTTGGACAAATTCTAAAACAGAAGTTGAATCTTTATTCGGAAATGTAAAAAAAGAAGAAAAAGAAGAAATAAAGAAAGTTAAGAAAAAAGAAGTTATGTCTGAGTTGAAAAAAATATCTGGAGAATAAAAATGACTGAGATTAATCTAGAAGAGTATGGGAAAAATTTTGACAGATTAGTTTATGGATTGAATGAGTGGTTAAAAAATGCTGAAGATCCCAAAAAAATGAAACCAAGATATTTTAAAGCGTTTCTAAGAGGCATGGAATCCGTATTAAATCTTTATGGGAAAATAGAACCCTTTGAATTCATATCATCAAACCCAATTTACTCTAATAAGGATTTATACCCTGAACAAAAAGATGCAATTTCTTTGGCTTCTGATTGGAGAAGAGTATCTAAGAACTTATGTAAAATTATCCGTGGAGAAGAGCCCAATAAAATATATTTTACAGAAGCAGAAGAAATTTCTATTCAAGACGCAAGAATTGGAAAGATAATGGCTGAGGATTTATACAATTCTTACAGAGATATGTTCATTTCACATGAAATTAGAAAAAATTTTACTCCAAACTCTTAAGTTTACCAAATTCAAATATTTCTCCATCATCTCCAATCGCATGAACTTTGAAATTTCTTAAAAATTGATGAGGAATTATTGAAAAATCTCTAGAAACTGTTTTATTTGAAAATGCCTTAGCTTTTTTCAGTAGGTTTGCTACTTGATAAGTTGACTGATTCAATGCAGAACCTCTAACGATATTTGGAAAACTTGGAACCACAAGAATTTCTTTTCCCTTATATTTTCCAGTTAAGAAACATCTGTATTTTTCTTTTTTGATATTTGGTTTGTCTGATAAAATAACTGCAGGATGCAAATGCCCAATAATCCACATCTTAACTCTTTTTTCAAAAATTTGTGGAAATTCCATATGGCCGTGCAAAAACATGACTCCCCCATTAAAATAATAATTTTTCATTGCCTTTCCACTAAAATCAAATTTATCATGATTCCCTTTTATCAAAACAATCTGTTCTTCCTTGATATATTTTTTAAGAAAATCAATGACTTTTGCAAAATCAAATCTTTCGCTTTTTTCATAAGTGAAACTATGTTTAATATCTCCAAGAAAAACAATTTTTTTCAATTTGTGCCCAGACAATATTATCCTATTAATTACCTTTTCTAAATCCCCAAGAATATCTTTAACTTGAATCTCAGGAACCATAATACCAGATTTCAACATCATTTTTTCATAACCAATATGCAAATCCCCGATTGCAAGAATTCCTTTCTCTGGAAAAAATACAGTTTTGTCAATAAATTCAAATTCCATATATCACTAAATCAAACAAATCCTTAAAAAGCTTGTTCAAGTGAAAATCAGATGGGCATACCACCAGAAGGAAAACAAAAACAACTTTTAGAAAAGTACAAAGTTTATATTATATCTGATCTTGGCATGGGAAATTATGGATTTAAATATGGAATTGTTGAAAAAATTTATCAACCAGATGATTTAAGTGAGGACATGGATGAGTTAAGTTTAAGTAAGAGATTAGATGAACATAGGGCTTCTGGAAAATCTTTGATCGCGAAGTTATCTTACGATGATGCAAGGGTTACAATATCTCCTTCTGTTGCATATACTCTTTCTGTGACAAAATGGGAAGATTCTCAAGAAAAAAAAGATTATGGCGTGTGTGGGGATTAATCCCACAAAGAGTTTAACTAATTCTATATGATATTAAATCAAAAAAAATTTCCAGCAACGGAGTATTGAAGTTGATTAATCTCTCCCTTCAATAATTCTCAAATGTTCTTGATGGATTCTTTTTAAAAAATCTTGCCTATCTTCAATTCTAATTAAATCACTATAACCTTGAAGAATTAAATTTGTCGCAAAAGGAGAAGGGAGATTTGTTTCCCTGATGCTCACTTTTATTCTACCTGATTTAATCCAATTCAAAACTTTCCTGGTATTTTCAATATCCATTAAATCCTCAAGAACTTCTCTACGCGCTTCTCTTAAAATAGGAAATTCACTAGTCAACTTTTTAACAGCATGATATAAGAAATGACTTTTCATTTGCTGTTTCCCAACACTTTTTTTATCTCCTTTATAATTTCTTAAGATCATAAGACTTCTTCCGGCACAATGTCTAAATCGTCTCATAAGAACATCAGCCTTATCTATCGCTTCTTTCAATACTTCTTCCAAGTTTTCAGCATTTAGAAACTTAATAGCTTTTTCAATATCTAACTTTTCCCCTGCAATATAAAAACCATTATCATTAATTCCCAATTCAACATCTCTTCCTCCTGCCCTTCCAAGAACCAATCCCAAAGCACGAGACAATGCATCATTAACCCTCCTTCCGTAAACATTATGAAAAATAAGATAATTCTTTTCATGTTTGTATTTTTCAATTAACATTAAATTCTTGTGAGGTATTTCCAAAAATCTGTGTTGTTCATTAAAATAATTGTAGATTGTTTCTGCAGTTTTTCCTTTAACATAAAGATGACCCATAATCAATTCCAAAATTTCTTTTTTTGGTTTTTTTGCCTTAAATTTTTCATCCATTAATTGTCTGAATCTCCCAATAGCCAAACCAGAATCAAAACTCAATGGCAGCATTTCTGAAACCCAAGAAGGAATTGTCGGAGATCTATTTTCGGCCGAAGCAACATAAAGATTCATTCCTTTAGTATATCTGTAAGCATATTTCTTACCTCCCAAAACGAAAACATCTCCTTTCTTCATTCTTTCAAGAAAACCTTCATCAATATATCCGATTGGTTGATCTGAGGCAAGTTTGACAGTAATAAAAGACTCATCAGGAATTGTTCCAATATTTGTCAAATAAACAACTCTTGCCATTTTTCCCCTCTTACCAACTTGTTTCGTAATTGGATCATACCAAATTTTACCATAAACAAAATTCTTTTCCAGATCATATTCTCCAGAAAGATAGCTTATAACATCCAAAAAATCATTTCTAGTCAAATTAGAATAACAATAACTTTTTTTGATTAAGGTAAACAATTCTTCAAGATCCCAAATCTTGTAAATCGCCATTCCATAAATTTGCTGAGACAAAACATCCAAACAATTTCTGGGAAAAGTAATTTCATTTATTTTTCTCTCAATCATTTCCTTTTGAATAACAGAACATTCAACCAAGTCATCCCGATCAGAAACTATGAATTTTCCTTTAGCAACTTCGTGTAATTGATGCCCTGCTCTTCCAAGTCTTTGCAAAGCTCTAGAAGAAGATTTTGGCGAACCAACCATTAAAACCAAATCAATAAAACCAATATCAATCCCCAATTCCAAAGAAGTAGAACAAACCACAACTTTCAATTTACCTTCTCTTAATCTTTCTTCGATGTCAAATCTAAAATCCCTACTTAATGAAGAATGATGTGCAGCAATATTATCGTCCCCATATTCTGTTGGAAATTTGTCTTTCAAATGACTGACAACTCTTTCAGTTCCTGCACGAGTATTTGTAAAAACTAAGGTGGTCTGATGTTTTTTAATCAAAGTATCTAGTAAGCTATAGAAATTAGGCATAATGTTAGTGTCTTCAATCAAATCCTCAACAGGAGTCAGCAATTCAATATCAATCTTTTTATTCAATGGAACTCTAACAACTCTCACAGACCTATCTTCAGATTCCCCTACAAGGTATTTAGCAACTTCATCCATTGGTTCAACAGTTGCACTTAATCCAATTTTTGTGGGCCAAACTTTACTAACTTCATTCAATCTTTCCAAAGTCAAACTAAGGTAAGTTCCCCTCTTGTTATCCATTGCGTGAATTTCATCAACAATATAAAATTCAACAGCTCTTAATTTTTCAACAAATTTTGGACTTGTCAAAACGATAGCTAAAGATTCAGGAGTTGTAACAAAAATGTGCGGAGATTTACGAGCCATTTTTGCTCTTTCGGCAACAGTTGTATCTCCAGTCCTCAAACCGACTCGAATGTCTTGCAATTTGATTTTCTTTTTCTTTGCAAGCGCTTTAATTTCTTCTAAAGGCTCAATTAAATTCTTATGAATATCATTACTCAAAGCTTTCAAAGGACTAGTATAAACTGCAAAAACTCTGTCTTCTAATTGTCCTTTTTCAGCCAAGCCAACTAGATAATTAAGAATGGATAAAAAAGCAGTCAAAGTCTTAGTTCCTCCTGTTGGAGCAGAAATCAAAATATCGTTTCGTTTCCAAATTTCCAAAACACCGTATTTTTGAGTAAGAGAAAAATCCTCAAACTTAGAAAAAAACCATTCGCTAACTAAAGGGTGCAAAACGCCCCGAATCTCTTTCTCATCATGTTGTTTACCTTCTAATATCTGTGTCATTTTAATTTTCAATAAGTTTTAATAGATTATCTGCAAATTCGTTGCAAAATATTTCTTCACCATTAGAATGGAAAGGGTATATGGGGGAAGGAGTATCTGTTCTATATCTAGAGAAAAAAAAACTATGTCCAATTTCATGTAGAATTATTTTATCTAAAGGCATAGTGCTTAAGTATGGTTTAAGTTGTATTCTAAATCTGTTTTCTTCTTCAGGGAACATCTGCCCGGCATAGCTTATATTACTATTATATTCTACATTAAATCTACCTAGTCTATACATTCTTACGAAGGATTCATTAATATTTAAATCCTCTAAACCACATGATCGATAAACTAAATTAGCCATTTTTTCAGCCTTTTTGGAGTTTTTAGGCATTCTCCAAATCAATTTATGCGGCCATTTAATTTTTTTATTATTTCTAAAAAACATTTTAACGTATATACTGCAGAATATGGATTTAATAAGCTTACCATTAGTCCCATAATCTTTAATAATGTTAGATAATTTAAAAAAAGATGTCAAATAAATATTCCAATTATATGATTTCTGCGATGGCGGGGATTGCTCTAATGAGCTTATCTGCTTGTGACAAGCCAAAAGGGCTCGATAATGTAATTGAAGAAGTGTATAATAAAGGAAGATCATCTGTAACAAACAGAGATTCAAAATTTAGAATTACTTTAGAAAAAAAATATTCGCTTATTGTTGATCACGTTTCAATCCCATATAAAATTTTTTGTGAGGGAGATAATGAATCTGAATACAAAGTCGTTGTTAATTTGTTTGATGCGTATCCGATAGCGGAGAAAGTAAATGATTTAGGAACACGCGGAAGGTTTGGGGTCGATAAAATACGTGTTTCAATTTCTAATGAAAAAAATAGCATAGAGATTACAGACTGGGGACTTAATGGTATCCCTTCAGGGGATTCTGATTGGGGTGATTGCAGAGTTAACATTAAAAGAATTTATGACGAAACAATAAAATCACTGGATAAACATTTTCAGAAGAGAACAAATTAATTTTCAAATAAGCTTACTATTCCCAAACTTTAAAAATCCAAACTTATTTCTATTGTCATGGAAAACAAGAATGTTGGCTACCTAATATTAGGAATTGCTGTTACTTTAGTTTTCATAATCTTCTTGTTTAACTCTGCACTAAAAGAAATAGTTTCCTTGGGTTGCGAGGCGGAACACGGAACTTCTTGCCCAATGTATCAAAGCATAAATCAACAAACTTACTTGGCTCTAGCAATCGTAGGAATCTTGGTTTTAATTGGATTGTTCCTGATTTTCTCAAAACAAACAGAAAGAATAGTCATTAAAAAAGTCAAAGAAAGGAAAAAGAAATTAGACACTTCTAAGTTAAGTAAAGATGAAAAAGAATTAGTTAATCTTCTAGTTAAAGAAAACAAGGCAATGTTTCAAGCAGATTTAAAAGAAAAATTGGAAATTGGAAAAGTTAAATTAACAAGATTATTGGATAAATTAGAAGACAAACAATTCATTGAAAGAAAAAGAAGGGGAATGAATAATTTAGTTGTCTTAAAAGATTAAAAATAGGAAAATGGAAGAAATAATAAAATATAATCTCCCAGACAAGAAATTAAAATTGTTATTTAGTAAAGAAAAATATAAACTAAAAAAGATTTTGACAGAATCTGCAAAAATAGAACATGTTGGAAGTACTTCAATCCAAAATTTAGGTGGAAAGAACAACATAGACATCTTTATAGCGGTTCCAGATAAGTTAATTTCTAAATCTAAAAAGATATTACAAAAAAACAATTATGTGTATGATTCAAAATGGGAAAAAAGATTGTTTTTCATAAAAAAATATAAAGATAATATCCGATTTAATATTCACTTGCTTCCTCTTGGGAGTATTGAATTTTCTAATGCTGTCTTATTGAGGGAGTATCTGAAAAAGAATAAACAAGCAGTAAAGG
>CAZJVQ010000040.1:0-7012 GCA_964549605.1 Candidatus Woesearchaeota archaeon
GGTCCAGAAGAAGGAGCTAATACTAGAAAAGAGATGTTTTCCAAATCTCAAGAGGCAGAACCTAATGTTAAATATGTGGGGGAAGTGGAGGAGATGAGGAAAGAAGTTGCTAAAATTGTTGTTGGGCAAGATAAACTTGTTCTAGACATTCTTAGGGCTATTTTTGCTGACGGCCATGTTCTTATAGAGGGAGTTCCAGGGGTCGCTAAAACTTTGTTAATTAGGGCTATTGCAGAAAGTGTTGGGTGTAAGTTTTCCAGAATTCAGTTTACTGTAGATCTTTTACCAACTGATATTACTGGTATTACTACTTATACTCCTGGGAAAGGATTTGAAACAATAAAGGGACCTATTTTTACTAATTTTATTATTGCTGATGAAATTAATCGGGCGCCACCAAAAACTCAGTCAGCTCTTTTAGAAGCTATGGGGGAACGACAAGTTACAATTGGTAAAGAAACTTTCAAATTAGAACCCCCTTTTTTTGTTATGGCAAATAATAATCCCATTGAAAATTCTGGAACCTATAAACTTCCTGAAGCACAAATTGATCGGTTTTTGTTTAAATTGAATATGGGTTATCCAACTCCAGAACAAGAACAAAAGATTATTGATACAAATATAACTTTGCACAAATTTGAGGATTTTAAAATTAAAAAAATTCTTTCTCCCCAGAAAATTTTTGAATTACAAAGAAAAACAAAAGAGATTCAAGCGTCTCCCAAGATTAAAAAATATATAGTGGATCTAATCCAAGCGACTAGAAGACCTAAGGATTATGATTTAAAATTAGGTAAATATATCGAGTGGGGAGGAAGTCCTAGGGCAAGTATTGCTCTTTATATTGGAGCAAAAGCTGATGCAGCTATGCGTGGACAAAATACGATAACTCCCCAAAATGTAAAGAATGTTGCTCATATTGCGTTAAGACATAGACTTTTACTAAATTACTCTGGACAGGCTGAGAATATAAATACGGATCATATAATTGATGAGATTCTTTCTAAAGTTCAAGTTCCTTAGATAAAATGCCGAAGTTAAAAATAAATCTTAATTTTTCTTTGAGTAGGTTAGACTTAGCTATTAAGGGACTTACAACAACTCAATTTTTAGGGCAATATCAAAGTGTTTTCAAGGGACAAGGTTTGGAATTTGCAGATTATAGGACTTATACTTCTGGAGTTGATGATGCTTCCATGATAGACTGGAAGGCAAGTCAGAGGGCGGGAAATCTTTTAGTTAAAGAATTTGTAGAAGAAAGAAATATTGAAGTAGTTTTTATGGTTGATGTTTCTTCACAAATGTTAGCAGGTTCAATTCAAAAATTAAAAGCAGAATATATTGCAGAGTTAGTATCTGCGTTGGGATATAATATTCTTAAATCAGGAGATGCCGTAGGTTTACTTTTGTTTTCAGATAAAGTTGTGAAATATTCTCCTCCTCAATCTGGAATGCAACAATTTTATATTTTGACAAATGATTTGAGTAAGATTTCAAATTATGGAGGTTATGGAGACATTACAAAAGCAGTGGATTTTGCTTTCAAGCGATTTAATGAAAATACTCTTGTTATTTTGGTTTCAGATTTTATTTATGATTTGAGAACTCCCAAAATATTTGAATTTGCGGCAAAGAAATTCAATTTTATTTCTTTTTTGGTTAGAGATCCTTTAGATGTTGAGCTTCCAGAGGGAACTGGGCAAGTTTTAGTTCAGGATCCTTATTCTGGAGAAACTTTAATTATTGATCCTAGTTCTATGAGAAAAGAATATGCGCAAAACACTAAAGCAAGGATTGAGGAAATTAGAAAATTAATGAAAAGAGTTGGAAGTGATTATTTATTTTTACAAACAGATAAACCATTTGAAAGAGAATTAGTCAAATTTTTCCAGATGAGGGCGGCTAAGAGATAATGGTTCAAATTGTTTTTAGAAACCCATTTTATCTTTGGACGTTGGTGGTTGTTCCAATAATTATCATAGTCCATTTTCTTTCCATGAAGTATTCAAAAAAAAGAGCAGTTAAGTTCGCTAATTTTATTGCTTTAGCGAGGGTTTCTGAACAGGTGGGTTTAACTTCAAATTTTTCGGTTCTTCTTTTAAGAGTGTTGGTTATCATAGGGATAATTTTTGCAATTGCTGGAACTACTCTTTGGTATTCAGGAAATAGTATAGATGCAGATTATGTTATTGCTATAGACTCAAGTTCAAGTATGTTGACTGACGACTTTTCTCCAAATAGGTTGGAAGCTGCTAAGACTGCTGCTTTAAATTTTGTAAATGGAATTCCTTTTTATTCTTCTGCAGCAATAGTTAGTTTTGCTGGAACGCCTTTTGTGAATCAACCGTTGACTTCTGATAAGATTCTTCTTAGAAATGTTATTCAGGATGAAGTTGAAACTCTTTCTGTTGGAGGGACTGATTTTGCAAATGTACTTATTACTGGAACTAATCTTCTGATGAATTCTCCAAAATCTAGAGTGATAATTTTACTTACTGATGGAAGATCAAATATTGGGATAACTGTTCAAAGAGCCATTGACTATGCAAATGCTCAGAATATAATTGTTAATACTATTGGATTGGGAACTGAGGAAGGATATTTTATAGAACTGGGGGAACAGTTAGGTCCTTTCGGAATTAATGAAGATGAATTGAAACTTATCGCAAATAGTACTGGGGGCACCTATTATCATCCCGAGACTGCTGAAGAATTAACTCAAATCTATTCTCAAGTTGCAAATCAAGAAAAGACTAAAGTTTCTTTAGATTTGACTTTCTTTTTACTTTTCCTTATTCTTTTACTCCTTGTTCTGGAATGGACTTTGATTAATACAAGATTCAAAATAATTCCTTAATTTTAATAGAAAAATTGAAAATATAAAATAAAAAGAATTACATGTTTTATATGACTTTTGTTTTTGAAAATATATTTTTCAATATATGTTTCTTTAAAAGGCAATTTTTGTTTTTTTTATTTTAATGACAGATAGTCTAGCAGAAATTATTGAAGAAGATTTACAAGAAGAAAAAATAACTTTGGAAGATTTTGCAGAAATCTATATTGAAGTTGCTTTGGATTTGGCCCAAGATAATCCTTCTTTGGACGAGTTTGATTTTTATTTGAGTAAAAGAGTTTCTAAGCTTACTGGATTATCTCGTGATGCTGTTAAATATTTGCACCATTCTTTTCATCAGACTTTTTTTACAGATAAAAGGGAAAAAAATTTTGATTCCCCTTTTGATTATATTCAACCTGAAATTAAATGGGAATTTCCTAAGGTAGGTTTGTCAAGATTTTCTTTGAAGGACGTTTCCGATTTATCCAATCATTTGTTAACGGAATACAAAGGAGTTCTTAAGGAAAGGTGGAATCTTCTTTCTAATAGATTTAATATTTCTCGTCAAGAATATTAAAGATTTCTGCTTTTTTCCCGATTTCTTTTTCAAGTTTTTCAAAAGGAGTATTGATTATTTCTTTTAACGAGCCAAATTTCTCTAGAAGTTTTTTTGCATTTTTTGGGCCAATTCCTGGGAATCCTTCAAGAATGAATTGCATCCTTTCTTTTTTGTTGAATGATTTTTTTGAAACGTTTAATGAAGATTCTTTTTCAACTCTCTTTGAAAGAACAGAAATAAATTTTGCAGTATCTTTGTAATCTTTTGTAAAAATTATTGGCACTTTGTGTTTTAATAAAATTGAAAGCAAAAATCCCCTTATTGCATTTGGATGCATTCCAATTCTATTTTCAGAATCAGTGTAAAGTTCTTGTTCATCAGTTCCTTCTATTATTAATAATCTATTCGGATATTGTTGCAATTCTTCAAGTTGGTTTGTTAGTCTTTTGCTCGCCATGGATGAAATAAAATCTGAAACTGTTTTTCTTTCTATCGCAACTTCTCCAATCAAATAATCTGCAACTTTTAGTGGTTTAAATTCAGTTTCTAATCCCAATTCAATTAACTCTGAATTTATTAAAGAATCTTTTTCATGAATATCTATTATTATTTTCTTGCCCGGTTTTTCTTTTTTTATTAATGGCTTTTTCGAGAAGATATCAAAAATTTCTTTCACTCTAATTTCTTTCATTTTAAATTTTCAAACTCTTTTTTTTCATAAGGAAAAATAATCCATTTGTCTGTTGATTTAACATAGTGATCTGGGACAAAGGCGCTTGATGGTTTAATGTAGATGGTTGCAGTTTTTATTTCGTTGATTTCATTTTTAGTATTTAGGTGCTCACAAATTTTGCTCATTGTTAATCCACTATCAATTAAATCATCAACAATCAAAATATTTCCACTTAAAGGATTTATACTTGCAATTCCTCCCATTTTGAATTCCTTTTCTTTTGATTCATTTCCCTTTTGATAGGCTTTGGCAGAAATTATAGATAATGGGAGACTTAATCTATCAGAAATTAATTTTCCTAAAACCAATCCACCAGAACCGATGCATAAAATTTGTTCAAAATAGTTTTTTGGAATTTTTTCAATTAAATTGTCGGTCAAATCTTCAAATTCATCCCAAGAAAGTCTCAAGTAATTTCCCATTTTGATTTTTTTAGTATATATTTCAGTTCAATTATCTTTTTATATTTCTTTTGAATTTATTTTATATGGCAAGGATCCTTGGAAAAGCATATTCTTTTGATGATATTTTGATTGTTCCTAAATATAATAAAATTAAATCTAGGAAGGAGGTTGTTTTTAGGACGAAGGTTACTCGGAATTATTTTATTGATGCTCCACTTTTGGCTGCAAATATGGATACGGTTTGTGAAAGTGAGATGGCTATTGCGTTAGGGCAACTTGGAGGATTGGGGGTTATTCATAGGTTTCTGACAATTGAACAGCAAGCTTTGGAAGTTACTAAAGTAAAGGCTAATGGTTTGATTTGTGCTGCGGCGATTGGGGTTAAAGATTACGAAGAAAGAATGTTGGGGCTTTCAAATGCTGGAGTGAATATTGTTGTGTTGGATGTTGCCCATGGGCATTCTAAAAGGGTGGGGAAAGTTTTGGATTGGATTAAAGATCATTATCCTTTAGTTGATGTGATGGTGGGAAATATTGCAACTAAGGATTCTGCTGAATATTTTATTAGTAAAGGTGCTGACGCTGTTAAGGTTGGTATTGGCCCTGGTTCGATGTGTACTACGCGAGTAATGACTGGCGCGGGCGTTCCTCAAATAACTGCAATTATGGATGTGTATGAAGCGACTCAAGGAAGGATTCCCATTTGTGCTGATGGAGGAATAAGAATGCCTGGTGATGTTGTGAAATGTATTGGGGCAGGAGCAGATACTATTATGATTGGAAATATTTTTGCTGGGACTTCTGAAGCTCCTGGAAGAATTATTGAACAAAACGGAAAAAGGTTCAAAGAATATAGGGGAATGGCAAGTTATGATGCTACTGTTAAAAAATTGGAAATTGATGGGAAAAAACATGATGAAGTAATTAGTATAGAGGGTGAGAAAACAATTATTCCTTTCAAAGGATCTGTTGAACCTATTGTGAAAAAGTTTTTGGGGGGATTGGCTTCGGGGATGACTTATGTTGGAGCTGAGAGTATAGAGAAATTAAGAGGGAAAGCTGATTTCCATGAAATGACTTCTGCTGGAATGAAAGAGAGTAATGCACACGGTCTTTTTGAAAGGGATTATTACAATAGCTTTTTCTGAGTTTCTTCTTTGTAATTGTTTTTCATGTCTTCTTTCAAATCACTAATTACTGAATGCATTTTTTTCTCTTTTGCTTTTGCGACATAATAGTAAGTTTCATCTCTTGTGTTTTTTGTGATGAGCATAATTAGTTTTCCAGCCATTAATCTGGCAGTTCTTCCTGCACGTTGAATAGATCTTATTGCTGATGCTACTGGCTCATAAAAAATTACTGCGTTAACTTCTGGAATGTCTAATCCTTCTTCAGCTATAGAAGTTGCACATAAAACATTTATTTTTCCCGCAGAGAAATCTTCAATTATTTTTTTCTGAGATTTTTGGTTCATTCCAGTTCCGTCCTTTTTTGTTTGTCCAACAAAAATTCTTGATTTAACTCCAGGAATTTCATTTATTTTTTTTGAGATTAGGGAAGCAGTATCTCTGAATTGTGTAAAAACTATTATTTTTAATTTATCATTTTTTTCTTTTTCTTCTCCGATAATATCAAATAATTTTTCAACCTTTGGATGTTCAAAACCTTTAGCTAACAATTCATTTGATTTAGAATGAACAAAATGGAAATCTGGATTTGCAACTAATCTTACAACTCCTTTGCTTTTTTTGTCAGCAGCTTGTTTTAACAAATTCTTCAAATATTTATTGAAACCCTCTTGAGTTTGAGTTTCTAATACTTCTGTTGCATGTTGAATTTTTATTGCTTGAGCACATGCGCTTGCTCCAAGCATATAATTAAAGTTCATATTTCCTCTAGATAAAACTCCCGAAATCTTTTTTTGCAAATTAAGCAATTCTGTTTTTGTTGCAGGACCAAAAAGAACTTTCCTCATTCTTAATTCGTCAATATATCTATCCAATATTTTTTTTAATATATATCTAATTTCTTCAAGTTCTTCTGGGAAATCAAGCATTATTTTTTCAAATTCTAGTTCTTGCAAATACTCCTTTACATCTGCGCTATCACGAGTTCTTAATTCAACTTCCTCCGCGTCCAGATTTTTGCAAATTTCTTTTATTTTGAATTTTTCACTTCCTGGCGATGCTGTTAATCCTAGGATTCTTTGATGTTCTGCTTTTTCTTTATATTTTTGCGCAACATAAGTGTAACTATAATTTTTCAAACATTTGTGAGCTTCGTCAACTATCAAAAGTGAAACTCCACTTAAATCATAGAGATAATTTTTTACATCGTTTGCTACGCATTGAGGAGTTGAGAAAATTATGTCTGCAGTTTTCCAGATTTTTTTTCTGTTTTCTGCATTTATAGCTCCAGTGAATAATTGCATGTCTCCAAATAATTCTGGAAGATGTTTTTTGAAATAAGCTAAATGC
>CAZJVQ010000041.1:0-1305 GCA_964549605.1 Candidatus Woesearchaeota archaeon
AGATATAAATTATTCATAAAATAGAAAATAATAATATTTTTAGAAAATAAATTATTAATAAAGTAAAAAATATAATAAAATATTTTAATTAAAGATAATAAAAAGATAAATAGTTAGTTCCATAGGAAGTTTTGGTGTCTTTCTTTTTCAGTAGTTAGAATCTTTTATATAATTAAAATATTTTTCTCGTTGAAGTTTCATGCCAAATACAATTTTCCAGGAGAAATAAGGGTGTGACACTAGAGGGAAAAAATGAGTGAATTAGATAAAATATTTGAATCGTTTGATAAGAATTTGATTTTTAAGAATAAATCTATTTTGCAAACCAACCATAACCCTTCTGAGATTTTATATAGGGACGAACAGATAAATCAAATAGCAGCTATTCTTGCTCCTGTTCTTAGAGGGGAAAGGCCAAGTAATTTATTTCTTTATGGAAAGACTGGAACTGGGAAGACATTATCTATTCAACATATCAAAAATGAATTATTAAAAAGAGCTAATAAAGATTCAGAATCTAATCTTAGAATAGAATATCTTAATTGTAAGTTAAAGAAAGTTTCAGATACTGAATATAGAATTTTAGCAGAGTTGGTTAAAAAACTTGGGGGAGAGGTTCCTACTACTGGATTGCCAACTGAAGCAGTATATTCTAAATTTATAGATATAATAGATTCAGAAAAACAATTAATAGTTCTTATTTTAGATGAGATTGATCAAACTGTTAAAAAAATATCTGATGGTTTCTTATATAATTTAACTAGACTTAATTCAGAATTATCTCAATCTCAGATTGCTGTAGTGGGGATTAGTAATGATTTGACTTTTTTAGATGGTTTGGATCCAAGAGTTAGAAGTTCTCTTTCAGAAGAAGAAATCGTTTTTCCCCCTTACAATGCCTTACAATTACAAGATATTTTGAAGAAGAGGTCAGAGGATGTTTTCAAAGAGAATGTTGTTGAAGATGGCGTTATAGCCAAATGTGCTGCCTTTGCCGCAAGAGAACATGGGGATGCTAGAAGAGCTTTAGATTTATTTAGAATTGCAGGAGAATTGGCTGAAAGAGATGGAAAGGAAAGGGTTTTAGTTAAACATATTGATGAAGCGAATGGAAAAATAGAGAAAGATAAGATTTTGGATGTTGTCAAATCCGAACCAAGACAATTTCAATTAGTTTTATATTCAATTATTCAACTTTTACAAAAAAATAAGGTTAATCCACAGAGAAAATTTGGCGATCGAGGGGAAGTTCAGAAATCTGATGGGATTTTTACAGGAGAGGTTTACAATTATTATCATGATCTT
>CAZJVQ010000041.1:1315-6961 GCA_964549605.1 Candidatus Woesearchaeota archaeon
AGATGAAGCTAATAACAAGATAGAGAGGGATAAGATCCTTGATGTTGTAAGAACAGAACCGAAACAATTTCAAATAGTTTTATATGCCATAATAAAATTATCTGAAGGAAATAAAAATTTCCAAACATCCCTCACCCTTAAAAAGGAAAAAGAAACAAAGAAGATCAATTCAATATTTACAGGAGAAGTTTATAATCTTTACCAAGATTTTTGTTTGAAGAATAAATTTGAGGTTTTAACTCAAAGGAGAGTTAGCGATATTATCCAAGAATTTGATATGTTGGGAATTATTAATGTTAAAGTTATTTCAAAAGGTCGTGGGGGAAGAATGAGAGAAATCAAATTAGCGATCACAAAAAATATTGTTGAAAAAGTCAAGGAGATAATAGAAAATTCATTACAATATAATTAATATTCATGGATCCAAAAGAAATTTTAAGTTTTTGCTTAAAGAAAGGTCTTCTTATAGACAAGGAAGTTTTGAATTTATTTAGTGGAACTACGGATCTTGATTCTGTTAAGTTAATTATTGAAAAAATAAAGACAAATACTAATCAAAGAATTATTACTAAAGAGGTTTTTTATGGAAATTCAAGTCAAGTAGAAGATTTTTTTTCTAATATTCCAGAAGAGAAAGTAAAAAAACTTAAGATAAAATTAGGATTGAGTATAGAAATTTCTCAAGAAGTTAAAGATCCAATCAAACATTATGAAATTGTTGATGAAAATCCAGAAAGTGTTGTGAAAATTAATTCCCTTATGCCTCCAGCGGGAAAAAAAATAGTTGTTAAAGATTTTGTAACTCATTTTAGAAATAGGTTTACTGAATTAAAAAATTATTTACAAGATAGATCTGAATTGAACAATCTTATTTCAATAAACAAAATCGTTGGGAATAGGCAAGGCATTTCAATTATTGGGATGATTTCTGATAAAAAAATAACTAAGAATAAAAATATTCTTTTGGAAGTTGAAGATTTGACTGGGAAAATAAATGTTTTGATAAATGTTAATAAGAAAGAAGTTTATGGGAAAGCAGAAAATTTGGCTTTAGATTCTGTTGTGGGTTTTAAGGGATCTGGAAATAAAGATATTTTGTTTGTTAATGATTTGTTTTTGCCAGAATTGAGTCTTCAAGATAGAAAAAAATCTCCTTTTGACGAGAGTGCTGTTTTTATTAGCGATATTCATATTGGTAGCAAATTGTTTTTTGAGAAAAACTTTCTTAAATTTATAGATTATCTTAATGGAAATGTTCCAAATACACCTGAAGCTTTAAAGATAAAATATCTTTTTGTCGTTGGAGATTTGGTTGCAGGTGTTGGTGTTTATCCTGGCCAGGAAAGAGAATTGGCTATTCCAGAGATTGAAGGACAATATGTTAAAACTGCAGAACTGTTTGGAAAAATTCGGAAAGATATTCAAATAATTATGTTGCCAGGAAATCATGATTGTGTTAGGCTTATGGAACCTCAACCAATTTTTGATGAGAAATATGCTTGGCCACTTTATGATATGAAAAATGTAACCCTTACTGCGAATCCTTCTTTAGTTAATGTTGGGTCAAAAGGGAATTTTTCTGGATTTAATATTTTATCTTATCATGGATTTTCTTTACCTTTTTATGGTAATAATATTCCTGAACTAATTTCTCAAAACGCAATTGTTGAATCTCCTGATAAAATAATGACTTATTTATTACAGAACAGACATTTGGCACCAACCCATTCTTCTATCCAATATTTTCCAATAGAAAAAGATCCTTTGTTGATACGACAAGCTCCAGATATTCTTGTTTCGGGACATTTACATAAAGGAGGAGTTTCTTATTACAATAATATTTTAGTTCTTTCTAGCACTTGTTGGGAGAGTCTGACTTCTTTTCAAGAGAAATTAGGAAACAAACCAGATTTTTGTAAAGTGCCAATGTTTAATTTTAAAACAAGAGAAGTAAAAATTTTAGATTTTTATGAAGATGAAAAAAATCGTTCAGGCTTGGTCGACTTAAAGGAGGATACCCTTAAGGGCACGAGTAAAAATGAGTAGAATAGCAGTTGATGTTGATGGGGTTTTAGCGAATTTAACCGGACCTTTTTTGGATTTTTATAATCAAAGAAATAAAACTAATTTTAGATTAGATGATATTTCCACTTTTGATTTTAAAGAAGTTTTTAGCATTACTAAAAAAGAAGAGGGCCAATTATTTTTTGATTTTTTTGATTTGGGTTATTTTAGAAATCTTCAACCAATCAAAGATTCTCAAAAAACAACTTCTTATTTGTCTAGAGAAAACCACTTGGCAATTATTACTGCCAGGACGGAACACGTTAAATCCCAAACTTATGAATGGATTCAAAAGTTTTTTCCAGATGTTTTTTCAGATATTCATTTCGCAAAAAATATTTATTCTACTGGAGAACCTAGGCCAACAAAATCAGAATTTTGTTTAGATAATAAATATGAAATTATGATTGAAGATGATTTGAATCATGCCAATTCTTGTGCTGAAAAAGGAATTGATGCTATCTTATTGAATTATCCTTGGAATGAAGAAGGAAAAACACATCCTGCCGTTAAACGTGCTGAAAATTGGTATGGTATTTTGGATATTTTAAAATGAGTACTGAACAATATTTTGAAAATTTTGAGAAAAAAGTTAAAGAAGCTTACTTGGTTGCAGGGGAAGCTAGGAAAAAAGGATATGATCCTGTAGACAAGGTTGAAATTCCTTTAGCAATGAGTATGGCCGAAAAAGTTGTTGGTTTAATTGCGACAATTTATCCTCAGATGACTGATTCAGGGATTTCTGAAAGGATTCTGGAATTGGAAAAAGATTATAGGAAATTAGATCCTGCGGTTGCATTACAAATTTCAGAAGAAGTTGCAAAACAGAAATTTTGCAAATTTGATTCTTTGATTCAAGCTATAGATGCTGGGGCAAGGGTTGGTTTCGCATACATTACTTTAGGGGTTGTATCAAGCCCAATTGAAGGTTTGACGGAAATAAAAGTTTTGAAAAGAAAAGATGGAAAAGAATATCTTTCCCCTTTTTATTCTGGGCCAGTAAGGAGTGCAGGAGGTACTGGGGCTGCATTTTCTGTTGTGATTGTGGATTATTTGGCAGATCTTTTTGGTTTTTCAAAATATGATCCTTCAGAAGAAGAAATCAAAAGAACTGTTACAGAATTATTAGATTATCATGATAGGGTAACTAATTTACAGTATCTTCCAACAGAAGAAGAAATGATTTTTTTAGCAGAAAATATTCCAGTGCAAATTAATGGGGATCCTTCTGAGAAAATTGAGGTTTCTAATTTTAAAAATTTAGGAAGAATTGAAACTAATTTTATACGTAGTGGTTTTTGTTTGACAATTGGGGAGGGCGTTGCTCAGAAGGCTGCGAAAATTAAAAGATATGTTGATTCTTTAAAAGAAAAGGGTTTCAAAATTAACAATTGGGATTTTCTTGAAGGGTTTATTGAGTTACATAAAAAAAGAGATACTGGAAAAGCTGATGATTCCCCAACTTACATAAATGATTTGGTTGCAGGGAGACCTGTTTTTGGGCATCCTTCAGAATCTGGGGCATTTAGATTTAGGTATGGTAGGAGTAGAGTTAGTGGATTTAGTGCCGCATCAACACATCCTGCGACAATGGCAATCACCGACGGTTTTATTGCAATAGGGACCCAATTGAAAATAGAAAAGCCGACAAAAGGATGTGCCATAACTTCTTGTGATTCTGTTGATGGGCCAATTGTTAAATTATTTAATGGTAGTGTAAAAAAATTAAATAGTAAAGAGGAAGCAAAAAAAATTTATCCTGATGTTGAAGAAATAATTTATATTGGTGATTTACTTTTTCCTTTTGGTGATTTGGCAAACAGAAATTCTAATTTAATAAAACCAGGGTATGTTGAAGAATGGTGGCACTTGGAGTTGGAAGAAAAATTGGAGATTTTGGCAAGTTCGTCCAAGCTTGGCCAAACTAAAGAAAAGGATTTGGATTTTTCTAAAAAGATAAATTATTTTGAAACAACTTTTGAAGAAGCAATTGAAATTAGTAAAAAATATGGAATTCCTTTACATCCAAATTTTATTTTTTATTGGACACAAATTTCTAATAAAGAATTTTTTTCTTTTGTCAAATGGTTGAAAAAATCAAGATCTCCTGGAAATGGGAAGATTGTTTTTCCTTATTCTAAAGAAGATCAAGAGAAATTCATTCAGGCAAAACGAGCGTTAGAACTTTTAGGAATTGAGCATGAGGTTACAATTGAAAATGTTGTTATTAACGAAGAACTTTCTAAATCTTTGTTGACAAATTTAGGAGTTGATCCTTCTTTATTGAAAAAAGAAGGTTTTGTTTTTAATGAAATTGATTTTTCTAAATTTGAAAAAGAAGAAAAAACCGTTTTTGAAATTATTAATGAAGTTTCCGATTTTATTATAAAAGATAAGGCAGGGGATTTTATTGGGACAAGAATGGGTCGGCCGGAAAAAGCTAAACTTAGAAAATTGGTTGGAAGTCCTAATGTTTTATTTCCTGTTGGTAATGAAGGTGGAAGGTTTAAGAGTATAAATACTGCTTGTGAGGTTGGGAAAATAAGAAGTGCCTTTCCAATTTATTTTTGTGAATCTTGTAACAATGAAACAATTTATCCAACTTGCGAAAAATGTGAAAATAAAACTAAAGAAAGATATTATTGTTATGAATGCAAAAAAATTTATTCGGAAATTTGTCCAGAACATCAAAGAGGACAGAGTTATTCAAATCAAAATTTAGATATCAATTATTATTTTGACAAGGCTGTTGAAAAATTAGGACTTCCTAGAGCAAATATCCCTATTTTAATAAAAGGAGTTAAGGCAACATCCTCAGCGAATAGAAAAATTGAGAATTTGGTTAAGGGAATTTTAAGGGCAGCATATAATTTACAAGTTAACAAAGATGGAACAATTAGGTTTGATGCAACTGAGTTGCCTTTGGTTTCATTTAAACCTAAAGAAATTGGAACTAGTGTTGAAAAGTTAAGGGAGTTAGGTTATGTTACAGATGTTTATGGTAAAGAATTGGAAAATGATGAACAAATTTTAGATATGATGCCCCATGATGTTGTTCTTCCTTGTTGTCCTGATTCTGGGGAGGACCCTGCAGATGTGGTTTTCATAAGAATAACTCAGTTTGTTGATTCTTTGCTTACTAGGTTTTATGGATTGAAATCTTTTTACAATATTAAAAAAAGAGAAGATCTAGTTGGACATCTTGGAGTTGGAATGGCACCACATAATTGTGCAGGTGTTGCTTGCAGGATCATAGGATTTTCAGAAACTCAAGGTTTGTTAGCAAGTCCGTACATGCATGCAGCAATTAGAAGGGATTGTGATGGTGATGAAATGGCAGTTATGCTTTTGTTAGATGTTTTGTTGAATTTTTCTTTAGAGTTTTTGCCAAGACACAGAGGGGGGACTCAAGATGCACCTTTAGTTTTGAATGCTAAAATTGATGCAGGAGAAGTTGATGATCAGATTATGGATTTTGAGTTAACCTACAAATATCCTTTAGAACTTTATAGACTTTCTGAACAAAGAAAACATTCTTCCGAGATTAAAGTGCCGACGGTTAAGTCTTATTTGAAAGAAGGG
>CAZJVQ010000042.1:0-6585 GCA_964549605.1 Candidatus Woesearchaeota archaeon
CGTTGGCTGCTCAGATCTTGATTTTTTAATTAAGATGAAAGTGGATCGGGAACTAACTGTTTATTGCGATTAAATCCCACGAACATCCAACTCATTATTGATTATTGAAACGACTTGTGAAGCAAAATACATTTTAGGTCCAACAGAAATACTATTAACAATTTTTTTTAATCTTTTCAATTCTTTACTTGGCAATCCTTCATGATCTCCAATCAAAAAGACACTTTCTTTAGGAATTTTTGCTTCTCTCAAACTTTCTCCTTTCTTATCTAAAATAAAAACCTCTACCCCATTTTCTTCTAAATCTTCAATAACTTTTAACAAAGGTTTTTTCTCAACAAAACAACCGGGAAGCACTTCCGTTTTTTTGCCTTCTTTGTACTTGTAAAGAATTTTCTTAATTAAATTTCCAACATCTTTTTTACTAATTCCCAATTCTTCTGTAACTTGAATTTCAATGTGCTTTGGGGGATCAGGCATTCCATAAAAAACAAAATGGAATTTCACATCATCACGATAATCATTTGACAAATAAATTGCCTGAATAAAACTATGAATCGCAATATCCATTCTTCCAGCTTTCATCAAATCTGTTTTGCTCAACGCTCCCCCAGAAGTTACTGCATGTTTTGAAAAATAAATAAAATGTCTCATAAAAATAACACTTCTACAGAATTCTTAAATCTTTTCAGCAAGACTTTTCACCGCAACAATATATGCTCCTAACCTATTATGGACGCCATGTTCTTTAGCGGTTTCTAGAACAGAATGAGTACTTTTTTCCATAGTTTCTTCCAACATAAAATTGACTCTTTCTTCAGACCACTTTTCATTAACTAAATTTTGTTGCCATTCATAACATGAAACCGTAACTCCTCCAGCATTTGCTAAAATATCTGGGAGAACAACAATTCCTCTTTCATATAAAATTTTATCTGCACCAGGAGTAACCGGCCCATTAGCCAACTCAACAATTACTTTTGCGTTAACAGTATATACATTTCTCCCAGTAATGACATTTTCTAAGGCACTAGGTACCAAAATATCACATTTCAATGCAAGTAAATCGTAATTAGAGATTTGACGCGAGCCAGGAAAATCAACAACACTACCTTTTTCATTTTTATGTTCTAAAACTTCATTTGGATTGAGGCCTTCTGGATTGTAAATACCTCCTTTAGAATCAGAAACAGCAATTATTTTACAATCATCTTGTTCATAAACTAATTTAGAAAAAATATTCCCTGCATTCCCAAATCCTTGAACTGCGACAGTTGCGCCACTAAGTTTTTCCAATGAAGGTATTGCTCTCATTTTGACAGCTTCCCTAAGAACAAATTGACCTCCTCGTGCAGTCGCTTCATTTCTTCCCAACGAACCCCCATTATCTAAAGATTTTCCTGTAACAACTCCTAAGGATTCATACCTAGTCCTCCAAGGATGAAGTTTTCCATATTCATCTGCAATCCAATTCATAATTTGCGAATTTGTATTAACGTCTGGAGCAGGAATATCTTTGTGGGGACCTATATTATTAGAAATTTTTCTTGTAAATTCCCTAGTTAATTTCTCCAATTCTCCTTGAGACATATTTTTTGGATCGCAAGTTATTCCTCCTTTTCCACCACCAAGCGGAAGACCAACAATTCTACATTTCAAACTCATCCAAGTTGCAAGAGCTCTAACCTCATCTAAATCAACATCAGGATGGAATCTAATTCCTCCTTTGTAAGGCCCATGAGAACTATTATGCTGAACTCTGTAACCCTCGAAAACTTTTATTTTTCCATCATCCATTTCAATAGGAACAGAAACAGAAATTTCTCGTTCAGGATGTAACAACACTTCAATTTTATCAGAATCCAGACCAATAATATCTGCAGCTTCCTTGATCGTGCTCTTTGCACTTTCGAAAGGATTTATGTTACCCATTTTATTTTTATAAAGATTTATTCTCTATAAAACTTATTTTATAAAGCACTTATGAAAACTAAGCTCAGAATAATAATTCATAATATTTTTAACCTTTAATGTCTTGCATTACAAAATTAGACTTAGCAAAAACTTCTTTTTCATTTTTTACTTCATACATCCCAATAAATTTTCCATCACAAAAAACAGAGATAACAGTCCCAGTTTCAAACTCTTCATTCTTAATCAAATCTTCTTGATGGAGAGGTTTCCCAGCAAATATTTTGTCCAGTTTATCTCCATTGATTTTAACAGCAGGATAAACTTCTGAAACGATTTCTGCAGGAATTATCATTTCTCTTAAATTTTTATCGTTTCCTTTCTCGTATTCTTCAACAGCTTTTTCAAAATCATACAAATTGACAATATTTTCTTCTTTAAAAATTCCGGCTCTTATTCTTCTAAGTTCAAGCATATGTGCTCCCAAGCCAGTTTCAGTTCCCAAGTCATCGATCAATTTTCTAATATAGGTCCCTCCCTGAACTTCTGCAACAAATAAAATATTTTTATCATCTTTTTCAATAAGTTCAAATTTTTTTATCTCCCTTTCTCTTTCCTGTCTTTTAACCCTAGATCTAACCGGAGGAGTTTGCTTTATCTTTCCAAGAAACTTTTTGTTAATTACTTCTTGTAATTTTTCCAAAGAAACATCATCATGAACTCTCATAATTCCAATATATTCTTTATCTTCTCCCAAAAAATATCCTGTAAGTTTGCAAGCACGGTTTAACGCAATTGGCAAAACTCCAGTCACTTTTGGATCCAAAGTTCCAAAATGGCTAGTTTTTCTCGCTTTCAATTTTTTTCTAACAAAATCTGAGATATCAAAACTAGTAGGTCCAGAAGACTTATCTATATTTATAATACCAAATTCTAACAATTCTTGAATCGTCTTTTCTTTCTTTAATTTTTGAATATCCATAAGATTACGAAAGAATCCTCTTTATAAAAATATTCTATTGGTAAAAGTTATATAGCTTATTTCCTTTAACAACAAATGAATCTTTATCAAAAGATTGTTCCAATAGCGATAGTTTTGGGAGTGTTAGGAGGGTGTGCTTCGAGTTTACCCGTTCAAGAAGAAACTCCAAAATATTGGGGGGAAAAGGATTATTTGGAAGAGGAGTTACCTTTATTTGAGGATGCATGCGATAAGAGTTATAATGAGGGACCCTTTTTCGATGACATGCCTTGTGATGAAGAAATTTTACCAAAGAAAAGATACTACTAACAATCTAAATTCTTTTAAAATATGTTTATTCTAAAATGATATGAAAAAATATCATCCTCCAATGTCTTTGGTTCCAGACATTTCTGACGCGAAAACTTTTATGAGTTTACCCGAAATAAAAAATTTGGAAGATGAAATTGATTTTCTTGTAACAGGAATTCCTTGGGACGAAGGAGTCTCAAATAGATCAGGTGCAAGCGCTGCCCCAAGGAAAGTCAGAAAAATTTCAACAAGTTTAAGACCAGTAAATACTTATCACAACTTAAATATTTTTGATTATTTATCTGGAGTAGATTATGGGGACATGCCAACTTATTCTGGAGATGTGGGAAACACAATAGAAAAAATCTCAAATGAATTCGAGAAAATAGCAAAAAACGAAATAACTACTTTTACAATTGGTGGAGATCATTCTGTGACTTATCCCGAACTAAATGGCTTAGCAAGAGTTCATGGACCAATGGCTTTAATCCATTTTGATGCGCATTTTGACAACATGGATAAAGTTGAAGGAAAAAAATACACTCATGCGTCATTTGTTATAAGAGCATTAGAAGACAAATTAATAGATCCAGAAAAATCAATCCAAGTCGGAATCCGAGGATCAAATTATGCAACTTATGAAGAAAGGAAAATGGGATTGGAATTAATTTCCATGGAAAAATTTGATGACATGGGAGTTGATTGGACAAATCATGAAATTAGAAAACGTGTTGGAGATTCAAAATGTTTTATTTCATTAGATATTGATGGAATAAGTCCAGCGTTTGCTCCAGGAACAGGAACCCCTGAACCAGGAGGTTTTACAGATAGAGAAATGATAAAACTAGTTAGGAAATTATCTGGAATAAATTTAGTTGGTGCAGATTTGGTTGAAGTTTCTCCAGAATTTGATCATGCAGACATTACTTCTTATTTAGCATCTACACTTCTTCATGAAATGATAAGCCTTAAGGCAGTTTACGAGAAAAACAAATTATAAAAAGTTCTGAATTTGATTTGAGATATGCAAGAAAAAATTCTAAAACAATTAAAAGAATTAGGGAAAAAAGGTTCTGACATGCGTTTGGCAGCGGAAAAATGGAAAAATAATTTTGAGACTTTAATTTCAATTATTTTATCTGCAAGAACAAGAGATGAAACAACAATCAAAGTTGCTGGAAAATTATTCCAAGAATACCCCACCTCAAGAAAGTTGGGAAATGCAGAAATTTCAGAAATTGAAAAAATAATAAAATCAATAAATTTTTACAGAAATAAAACAAAAAACATAATTGCTTGCGCAAAAAAACTAGATGAAAATTACAATAGCAAAATTCCAACAGATATAGAAACTTTAGTTAAACTTCCAGGAGTTGGAAGGAAAACGGCAAACGTTTTTTTGACAGAAATTGGGGACCATGCAATTGGAGTTGATACCCATGTTTCATATATTTCTCAAAAGCTGAACTGGAGCAGAAATTCAAATCCACATAAGATTGAGGAAGATTTGAAAGAACTTTTTCCAAAAAAATATTGGAACGAAGTTAATGCCACATTAGTTAGATTTGGAAAAACGCATACTAGTAAAAATCAAAAAGATAAACTTCTCGAAGAAATTAAAGAAATAAAATAATTATTTTTTTAACAATAAATATGTGGAAAAACCAATCCCAAATAATGAGAAGATTATGTAGAATATCGATGAAAAACCAATAAAAATTGTTTTTATAATATAAAAAATTGGTAATACAAAAGAAATTTTTTCATATTTTTTAACAATAAATATTATTAAAATTATTATGTTTAATATAAGCCACCCCAAAACCAAAATTATCCCAAAAAATTCAAAAAGAAGAGCAACAAGTATCCATTTGGTAATAAAATCTACATTAGACCATATTATTCCGCTTGTTAAAAAAATTATAGAAAGTATCAAAAAAGATATCAAGTACCATCTTGGGATTTTCTTTTTCTCCTCAATTTTTTTCATAATTAGTAAAATCAGTTAATATTTAAAAACCTTTATTTAGCTAAGGTTTTTCTTTGCGGACGTTTTGGTTGCGTTTCTTTTCCGCCAGCGTAATGCTTAGTTTCTTTTGCTAGCTCTTTACCAATCTTTTGACCAACTTCGGCCACTGCAGCTTTCTTTTCCTTTTCTTCTTTCTTTTCTTCTTCAGTTTTCTCTGCAGAATGCCCATGTTCATGATCGTGTGCATGGTCGTGAGCAGGTTCTTCAGGTTTTGCAACAGCTTTCTTAGCTTTAACAGCTTCTTCAGCTTTAGCTTCCCTCTTATCTTCTCTAGCTTTCTTGAATTTTAACTTATCCTTGTAATCGAATAATTCGGCTCTAACAATATCTCCTTCTTTTACAACTTTAACTTTAATTTTTTGAGGTGGTTTCTTAATCCCCCTAAACCAAACTTCCTCATTTAGAAATTTATCAATCTTAATTTTATTCAAATCTCCATCTCTAACATTCATATGCCTAACTAAAAATTCTTTTATTGTTCTAATTGCTTTATTCGCTTTTTTATATCTTGGAACTTTATCAACTTGCCTTCTAAGGGGGATAGTATATTCTCTTTCAATTTTATCAGTTTTTTGTTCAGCCATTATCCGAAGTGTGATTTCTGTTGTCTTCTAGGTTTAATATGTAACTTTGTTCTTCTCCAAGATCTTCTATTATGAGTTATTGCAGAAGGATGAATTCTCTTTCCCATACCGAACTTTTTCAAAACAATCCAAACGGGAGCCCACTTTGTTTGCCTTCCTTTCTTCATCAAAGTTATTTTTTTCTGTTGATTCTTTATTCCCATTTTACTTTATATCTTCCATGAATTTAATTCCATGTTGAGTCAATTTTCTTCCAGATTTAATCTTATTAATTTTTTTATTTGGAAGAGTTATTTCAGTAAATCCTGCTTTATCACATTGCTGAAGAATCAATCTAATTATTTTTCCACCAGCTTTTCTAAATTCTTCTGGTTTCATTCCTCTGTCTTTTTTACTTCCGTATTTAGTTCTAAGTCTACTTACTCCAACAGTTTTCATTTTGTAAATTTGCTTAAGAATACTTGCAGTTCTTTTGTACCAGAAATCAGGATCATTAATTGGCCTTTCTTTACTAGCACTAGATTTTACAAATTCAACCCACTCTGGAGCTTGAATCTCAGGAATTTCTTTTAGAGCTTCAGCTAATTTTAGGTTGTATTCTTGTTGATTTAAGTCATATACTGTCATTTTATATTAAGGCACACTTTTCAGCGCTAGATTGGCTCAAGGCCATTTAACCTATTTTTAGGTAATTATTTTGATTTATAAAGTTATTCATTCAACTTTTTTTCAAATTGCTCAAATCTTCTATCATATTCCTTATTTGCCTGAATAGTCGCAAAATGAAT
>CAZJVQ010000043.1:0-6529 GCA_964549605.1 Candidatus Woesearchaeota archaeon
GTGTCCGGGGTTCGACTCCCTGCATTCCCACTTTCTTTTTAAGAAAAATGGCCGTAGAAAACAAATTAGAAGAGAAAATCCTAACATTAAAAGATGTCGCAAAATGGTCTATCCCAATTTATGGAGTAAGAAAATTCTGGGAAGACATGGAAAGCTTGCCCATTCCCGAAGATAAAAAAGCGTATATGGAAAGAATCTCATTTGGAATTCTTGTTGGGGCATCTCAAATGACAGAAATTTACTTTATTGGAAAATATTTCTCTTCTTATTTTTGATTATTCTTAGATTTAGGCATCCCACTTCTATTCTAAAAGACAACAATTGTTTTAAACCCAAAAAATATGAAAATTCATGGTTGATTATGAATACGTTTCTGAAGGAGAAGATCGTGCTGAATTGGAAGATGGAATTAGTGAACTAGAAAAATCAATTTATATCTCAGCAGAAGAAGGTACAATAATGGAAGTTAATAGGGTTTCCCCACATCCAAATCCAGTTACTAGGGATCCGGGACATATCAGTCTGGAACCATTAAAAGGAAGAATACTTTCCGTTATCCTAAAATATAAACCTTTCGCAGAGATAAATGAGGCTCATGGCCCTTTTAAGGGAAGAACTTATGTTTCTGTTTCTAAAGGCCGGCAAAACTACCTCGTTCTCTTTGAACCTGTTGATCATTCTTAATCAAATTTTTCTTAATTAACCAATCATTAACAATCTTTAAACTCTTTTTTTGGTTTGGCCAAGTTAATTTTTTGATTGTTTTATCGAACTCCAACCATTTACAATTTGAATGTTCTTTTTCATCAATTTTGACTTTTAATTTTTTTACTTCTGCAGAATATAATGAATACGACTGCCCATAAAATTCTGGGCGATCGGGATATTTTTTTGGATAATTATATTTTCCTGAAAAATCAAATTTTTTTATTTTCAAAGGAATTAATCCAGTTTCTTCTTTAATTTCTCTTTTAATTGCGTTAATCATACTTTCTCCTTTTTCCAAACCCCCTTTAGGAAATTCCCATCCCCTCCAATGCAGTTTTCTCTTTAGAAGCAAATAATAGATTTTATTTTTTTCAATTGCGTAAGTAACCATGAAAACCGCTTTTCTGTATTTTTTCATCTTATTTCTTTTTCAAAACGTAACCCTCTTTAGTATCTTCAAGAACATATCCTTTTTTGTTAATTTTTTCTCTTAACTCATCAGATTTTTTCCAATTCTTTTCATTTCTTGCTTTTTGTCTTTCTTCTGCAAGTTTTTTTATTTCTTGAGAAATTTTAATTTCTTCTTTCTTTAACAAATCTAAACCAAAAATTTGATCCATTTTTTGGATCGTTTGTATTTTTCCTGTTGCTTTTGTATCTCTTAATAATTTCCAAAGAACTTGTAGCGCTTTTGGCATGTCTAAATCATTGTTTATTGCCTTTTCAAAATCTCCCAAATATTTCTTGTTTGTTTTTCCATCGTTTTCTAAACCTGAAATAATGTTTTTTGCACGCTTCAAACTAGTTCTTGCAGATTGCATGTTTTCTATGGAAAAAATTAATCTTTCTTTGTAATGTGTTCCCAAGGTTAAATAACGATAATCTAAGGGAGAGAATCCTTTTTCCTTCAGTCTTTTTAAATTTAAAATGTTCCCTAAAGACTTTGACATTTTTTGATCTTTCATATTCAAGAAACCCGTATGAAGCCAGTATTTTACGAAAGGTTTTCCGGTTGCAGCTTCTGATTGCGCAATTTCATTTGTATGATGTGGAAAAATTAAATCGCTTGCTCCAGTGTGAATATCAAAAGTATTTCCTAAAATTTTCATAGACATTGCAGAACATTCTATATGCCAACCAGGCCTACCTTTCCCAAGCGAGGCATTCCAAAAATTTTCTCCGTCTTCTTTTGTATAGAATTTCCATAAGGCAAAATCTTGGATATTTTTTTTGTCATACTCATCATTTGATATACGTGCTTTTGATTTTTTCACTTTGTCTAATTTTGCTAATTTTCCATAATCTTTTGATTTACTTATATCAAAATAAATTCCATCGCTAGTTTTGTAAGCAATTCCTTTTTCTAAGAGAGTGTCAATTAAGTTGACCATTTCTTTGATTGAACCTGTCGCACGTAAGATGTTTGTTGGTTTTTTTACATTCAATTCATTCAAATCTTCAAAAAATATATTCTCATATTTCCTTGTAAAATCTTTTAATGAAATTCTCTGTGTTTTACATTTCTTAATTATTTTGTCATCTATATCTGTTATATTCATTACATGAGTTACATCAAATCCTAAGAATTCTAAACTTCTTTTTAGAACATCATTAAAAATATAGGTTCTAAGATTCCCAATATGTGCATAATCATAAACTGTTGGTCCGCAAGTATACATTCCAACCTTTTTTGGGAGTAGCGGTTTGAAATTTTCTTTTTTCCTCGTTAAAGTATTGTAAAGTTTTAACATAAAAGAAATAAGGATAAATAATTTTTAAATTAAACTATTAACTTGGAAGAACATTCAAATCCACACTTATGGTGTTCCCATATTGTGTTCCATCCTTTTCTACATCAATTCCATATCTAATGTTACAAATTGGGATAGATTCTGAAATTCTAAATTTGACAAGAATTCCATCTTCAGTTATACTTCCAGATTTAACATTTATATTTGAACCAGTTTTTCCTAAATTAATTAATTTATCTGCTTCTGTTAGGGGCAAATTGCATGAAGCTTCTGATGCTGTAACTTCATAAGAGAATGATCCATCTTCTTGATCTAAGTTTCTTATAGAAAATCCGAATCCACCTTCCTTACCTTTCTTAATTGAGATCTCTCTTGTCGCTGGATAGATTACAATCTTCCTAGCATCATCCTCTGAGAATAATTTATTGATTTCATTTTTTACTGATTGATCAATCTCACCTATACTTGTTGTAGCTCCACTAAAAATTGTTCTTACTAAAACTAATCCTAGAATTAAAACAGTCATTAAAAGAACGATTGTTACAATAGTGCCCACAGACATTTGCATTTGTGCTTTTTTTGAATTATTCATTTTACAATAGTGCGGCCCCAGTTGAAGTTAGGTAATAAGCCAATCCTAAACTAAACAATAGCAATCCAGCATTTACTGCGATTCCGATTTGATTGAATTTTTTAGCTTTTTTCGCCATGCTGGAAGAATTCTTCATTACCAAAATGAATCCTATTATTCCGAAGCTTAGCCCAAACATGAATTGTAATAATATTCCAAAAACTATGCTTGCAACTCCAAGGACATAACCGACTTCTCCAAAATCACCTTCTTTTCTTACCATCTTATAATAATCCGTTTCTATTTTATAAACTTTTTCATGGATAGGTTTAAAACTTTATTTTAGTTTTGTAAAGTATGAAGTTTAGGGAAATTGAGTTAGAAACTGGAACGAAGATTTTGCTTGGAAAAAATGCTGAACAGAATGACGAACTTGTTAAACAGTTCATGGGATTGGGAAATGTGATATTGCATACTGCGAATCCTGGAAGCCCATTTTGTATTGTTGAAGGCCCAAAACCTTTGTTAAAAGAAATAAAGGAAGCTGCAATTTATTGCGCAAGATTCAGTCAAGATTGGAGAGATAATAAAGCGGATGTCAAAGTTCATAGGTTTACTGGGAAAGAAGTGCACAAAAGAAAGGGGATGAAAGCTGGAACTTTTGGAGTGAAAAAATTTAAAGAAATTAAAGTAAGTAAAAAGAACATTGAAAAAATAGCATGAAAAAGAATTTTTTGATATTTGGAGATAGTATAGTATGGGGAGCATGGGATTTTGATAATCTGGGATGGGTAGAGAGATTAAGAAGAGAGATTTCCAAGAAAGATACCTACGCGTATAATTTAGGAATTTCTGGAGATAATTCTGAATATTTGTTGGAAAGATTTGACAATGAGATTGAGTCTCGATGGGACAAAAATGATGGGGAATTGATAATTATTATTTCTATAGGGATAAATGATTCTCAATTTGTTATATCTCAAAAAAAGACTAGAACAGAAATAGGTGAATTTAAAAAAAACATGTGGAAATTGTTCGAAAAAGCAAAAAAACTTACAGATAGATTAGTCTTTGTAGGCCTAACTAATATTAATGAAAAAATAACTCTTAAATTGGATGGAGATAAAATCTATAAAAGCGAGTACGTTAAAAAATATAATTCTATAATTGAAGAATTATGTAAAGCCGAGAATATTTTATTTATTCCTTTATTTGATTTGCTTAAGGAATCAGATTTAGAAGATGGCCTACATCCAAATTCAAAAGGTCACGAAAAGATATTTCAAAAAATTAAAAATTTTTTAGTTAAAGAAAAAATAATCTAAAATGCCGTTCTTAAAAAAAATACAATTGGGAAAGAAAGGTTTGACAGATAATTTTATTGAAACTTTGAAAGTTCATTTCAAAACTCATTTGAATGTTAAAATTTCTGTTTTGAAAAGTTCTACAAGAGATAAGGAAGAATTGAAAGAGATTTCTAATAAGATTTTGGAGGGATTGGGCAAGAATTATTCTTCAAAAATAATTGGATATACTCTCGTTCTTAAGAAATGGAAAAAGCCTGTTCGATAAATCTTTTTTAATTGCAATAATCTTTAAAAATACCTAAATTCTATTTTATAAATGGGAACTAGCATAAAGGATCGCCTTGCAAAGATAAAGTTCTTTGATGTTAAACCGGATTTTTCGTCTCTTGATACAAATCAAAGAGATGCAATTTCTCATTGTATAGATGCTTCAGATGTAATGACAGATATTTTTCTTGATCAAGCATATTCTGGAAATAAGAAAATTTATGAAGCACTTCAAAAAAGAAGTGATGCTGAAGGAAAAGATCTTTTGAGTTATTTTTTGATCCATGGGACTCCTTGGGATGCGTACAATCATAATGAGCCTTTCGTTCCAGGAGTTGGAGAAAGGCAAAAATTCGGTTCATTTTATCCTTCTAATTTTACAGAGAGAGCATTTACTCAATGGCTAATTACTCATCCTGAAGATAGTGAACAATTTGAAAGTAATTATACTGTGATTAAGCATAAAAATAATAGATTGTTTTCCATACCTTATTCTGAAGAATTTGGGGACAGATTGGAAGAAGCAGGAAACCATTTGAGACGAGCAGCATCCAAATTGCCTAATGGGAACTTGAAATCATTCTTGGAAATTAGGGCAAATGAATTTCACACAAATGATTATTTTGAAGGTGATATGGCTTGGGTGGATACGGATGGAAATCCTTTCGAAGTAACTATCGGCCCATATGAAACTTACTTTGATGAATTGCTTGGACTAAAAGCTGGTTTTGAATCATTTATCGCACTACCAGATAAAGATTCCACTGAAGCCCTTAGCAAATTTTCTCCCTTTGTTCCTAAATTTGATGATATGCTTACTAAAGAATTTAATTTTGATCCAAAAGGGGCAGCCATTCCTCTAGAAGTAGTTGCTGATGTGACTCGTGGAGGTGAAGCTGGATTCGGATATGGATTTGTCGCCTACAATCTTCCTAATGACAGAAGGGTTCATGATTTAAAGGGTTCTAAGAAAGTATTTTCTAGAACTATGATGGAAGCAAAATTTTACACTTCAGGTTTACCGATTGCTGAGCGTATTCTCCCCCCACATATGATTGATGATTGTAATTTTGATAATCGATTATTATTTGTTTTAGGACATGAACTTGCTCACGGTCTCGGACCAAGTAAAACAGAAGTTGATGGAGGGGAAGTCCCATTTGAAGTTCAATTTAAGGACCTTCATTCAACTCTTGAGGAAGCGAAAGCAGATATGCTTGGAGCAAGATTGCTTGGACACTTTAGAGATGAGGGACTTATTGATGATAAAAAACTTGAAGCAATTGTAACTACTCAAATTGCTGCGTTCTTTCAACAATGGAGTAAGGGATTTACTGAAGCCCATGCCGGGGGAAATTTGATAGAGTATAATTGGCTTAGAGAAAATGACGCACTTAGATATAATCGCAATACGAAAAGATTTGATATTGATATTGAACGCTGCCTTGACTCTATGTCTAATTTAAGTACGGAATTCATAAATCTTCAGATTGCTGGGGACTATGATCGAGCAAAAGCATTTATGAAGCAATATAGTTCCATTCCCCCTGAATTGCCTTCCATTGTTGATAGCCTTTCAGATATTCCAGTCTCAGTAAGTCCAATTTGGGATCTGTCTGGATTAAAAGAACCCATTAAAGAATAGATATTTTCTAAAAGATAAATTGTTATAAATGAGTATTTTATTTGAAATTTATGGGAAACGAATATTTTCGAGATGAGTTTACTGTTATTACATATGATCCAAAAATGGATGATTATTTAATTGAAGTTAAATCCACCTTGCATGGTGAAAGAGAATTTCCAATTGACCAAAATTTATTGGAACAATTTTCAAGAGGAACAATTGAAGACCTTTCTGATGATTTTGCTACACTGGGATGGGGTTCTGAAATAAGTAGGAAAGATCTAGAGAGAATTCATTT
>CAZJVQ010000044.1:0-1021 GCA_964549605.1 Candidatus Woesearchaeota archaeon
TGTTATCGAACCTGCTGTAGAAGTTCCAACAGAAGTGCTTACCCCTGAAGCAAGAATTCCTGAATCAGTCCCAGAACAAGCGCACGCAAAGGCTTGAGCCCTATAAATATCTGAACAAGTAGCTGTTGCAGTTGGATTGGTTGTTTCCGTCACAGAAGCCAAAATTGAAGCATAAGGCAACACAGAATAGCTAATGTTATTATCTGCGGTTTGATTTCCAATTGCAGTCACACTTACTCCAAAAGTGACACCATACTTTGCTGCTGTAGAATTTAAGGTGTAATTAACTGTGAAATTCAATTCCTCAATTATTGTAGCACCAAGATCAATTATTACAGGAGATGTTGTGAATGAATCATTAAAATAAACATTAGTTCCATCTGAAAGAGTTATATTAGTAATATTGCCCAAAGAAGAATAAGCAGTTCCGGTTATATTGATTGTAACATTATTTAACAAACCCGCATCAGTACTAACATTAGACAAATTAAAAACCAACATCGATTTCGTATCTCCTGCTACTGCAGTTAAAGAGGCAACATCATAAGAGTCAGCAGAAACAGAACCGATCATCAAAACAACCACTAAAAGAAAAATTCCTGTAAACAAACTCGAAAATTTTTTATTCATATTAAACCTCTTTAATATTACACTTAGAAAAAAGAGGTTTATAAATCTTTTTTTTCGGCAACAAATTTATAAAGCGTTTCAACAAAGAAAAATCTATGAGAGAAAGAAGTTTAATTTTGATAAAACCCGACGCTGTGCAACGAGGAATGATAGGAGAAATCCTTTCACGATTTGAAAAAGTTGGATTAAAAGTAATTGGAATGAAGATGTTAGAACCAGATGAAAGTCATTATCATAAACACTATGAAGGAATTGGAAAAATGATTTCAAGAAGAGGCGAAGATACTTTCAAAGTTGCATTAAAGTTCATGCAAGAGGGTCCAGTAATCGCTGTAGTTCTTGAAGGAGTTGAAGCAGTTTCTTTAATTAGAAAAATGGTTGGACCAACAGA
>CAZJVQ010000044.1:1031-6463 GCA_964549605.1 Candidatus Woesearchaeota archaeon
AACAGAACCAAAATCTGCACAGCCAGGAACAATAAGGGGAGATTATGCACATATGAGTTTTGGATATGCAGATGGGGAAAAAATTGGAATTCCAAATTTAATTCATGCATCAGGAGATTCTGAGGAAGCAAAATTAGAAATAAAACACTGGTTCAGCGAAGAGGAATTACATTCTTACAAAACAGTTCATGAAAAATTTATGTAATTAAATAAGCAAAAATGCTCCAGCAAGAATTGCTATAATTGCTACCAATTTTTGGATTACTATTGGAGCAGTAATCTTCTCTTTTAAAATATGGGGATGGAAATTACTTAGAACTAAAGTTCCAATAAATACCAAAAGGATTTGAAGTTTAACCAAAGCAGAAACCAGTGAAACCGAAGCAAGAGAAACTGCGACTAAAAAAATCAATAAGCTTATTGAAGAAATAATTCTTATAAAAATAAGATGTCTAATTCCTTTAACTGCCTTCTTCCTCAAGTGCGGATGATGTTTTATAAACATGAAAACAGAAGTGAAACAAATCCCCAATCCCAACCAAAACATAACAGACCAAATACTAATATTAAGAGATGCAAACTTTACAATAACATCTCTTAAAGCATAGAACAACGAAGCAAGAAGAATGATGAAAAAGGCTTTGCTAATATTATATTTTGAATGACTATTTTTCTTAAGGGAAATTAAAAAAGAACCAAAAACTAAAAGTACAATTCCAAAATAATTCAACGAGGTCAATCTCTCTCCAAGAAAAACAAATGCAAAAAATAAAACAAAAATAGGGGTTATAGATAGAAAAGAAGATACTCTAGAAATCTCCGCACTTCTAACAGCCACAAGATAAAAATAAAATGCTATAACTGCGAAAATTCCTGCGAAGAAAATAATTAAAATTAAATTAAAAGAAATTAAAATAGATGATTTTAGAAATAAAGCTGGGATCAAAAAAATAGGAGAAGAGACAATTCCTGAAATAGCTGTAGCAAGCAGAGGATCTTTTAATTCATGACTAAGAATAAATTTATCAAAAAGACTTGAAATTGCCCAAATAAACGCCGCAGTCAAAGTTAGAATTATCCATAACGGAATCATGATAATTAGAAACAAAATTACTTAATAAATTTAAGCCCTATTTTAAATCGTCAACAACACCTGCTTCAGTTACATAATAAATAGTTTCATCGTCAGGAAGATTTGGACTATCAATTAATTTAGCAACTCTGCTTCCAGCCTTTCCTCTTCGTAAATACATTCTATAAGTTGATGCATGCCCAACAATATTCCCTCCAATAGGAGTTGTGGGATCTCCAAACATTTGAGCTGGGTTTGTCATTACTTGATTAGTAACATAAACTGCAAGATTATAAGTCTCGGCTAACTTCATAATATCGTGTAAATATTTATTTAACTTCTGTTGCCTATCAGCTAACTGTCCTCTTCCAGAATACTCTGCTCTAAAGTGAGCCGTCAATGAATCCACAATCAATAATTTTATAGGTTCACCGTCTTTTATCATCTCTCCAATTTTTTCAAGCAATAAGACCTGATGATCGCTATTAAAAGCTCTCGCGACAAAAATATTTTTCAAAACCTTTTCAGAATTCGCACCCATCTTTTCAGAAATTTGCCTAATTCTCGAAGGTCTAAACGTTCCTTCCGTATCAATAAATACACATTTTCCGTTCGCACCACCTTTTTCTTCAGGCAACTGCACATTCACTGCCAAAGTTAAACCCACCTGAGTCTTTCCACTTCCATAAGCTCCGAAAGCTTCAGTTATCGCCCTACCTTCAACACCCTTTCCCCCCAGAAGATTATCTATATTTTTACTTCCTGTTGTAATATGAATAACATTATCTCTTTTTTTAGCATATTCCACTCCATCTGTAAAACCTAAATCCAACATAACTCTGGCAGCTTGGATTGCTTTCCTTGCAACCCCTGCACTTACTCCAGCAGCATCACCTAAAACAGTTGGACTCATAACAGCCAATGACATCATATCATAAACTCCTGCAGAATCTAATTTAGCGGCAACGGCAGGACCAATTCCAGGAAGATCAGTTAATTGAGGTTCCTTAAGTTTCTCGATCTTCTTCTCAACTTCTTTTTCAGAATCAGTATCAGATTTAGCCATTTTAATTACTTAATACCTTTAACCTCGTGCCTTTTAATTCTCTTATCTTAATTTTTTTACCTTCAACACTGCAGTTATAATTCACTTCATCTCTTCCATTTGGATTTTCAAGCTGTATATCTCTAACAAAAAAACTATAATGGGGCCCCTGAAATTCAATATCCCTATTCATCTTTTCTAGATTCATATTTTCTCTTACTGGCATCTCTGAAATCTTATCCATATATTTAACAACTTCTTCAAGTAATTCTCTTCTTATTCCCCCATGAAAGCTATAAAACAAATTTTTTGGTTTATTTCCTACCATAGAAAAGATTGCAAAGCCCCGTTTATAAAGATTATTTACTTTCAATATAATCTTTTAATTGTTCTCAAGTTTCTTCAAAAATTCATCGATATTAATCTCTTGAGAATCATCAATTATCAATTCAGGATTATTAAAAAATTTATTAAGTCTAACGTTCCCAGAAAAAATCATTTCTTTACCATGAACATTTGGCCTTTCTAAAGTTAAAGTTTCTGGTTCCAAATTAGAAAAGCCTAATTGACTTAATTTTTCATGGAATAAAACTGCTCGAATAGTTTCAGTGCCATCATCTAAAACCACATTCATCAAAGCTCTTTTCTCTGGACTTACATTTCCATGTTGTTCACATTTAAATGAATCTCCTTCCGGAACAACTTTCTTTTTACATTCTATGCACACATTAAAAAATCGCGGCTCAAAACTTTGAACAATAAATGCACGAGTATTCACATTATCAGAAATTTTAAAATCAGAAATATTTTTTTCTTTTGTGACTTTCTGAGTATTTACAACTTCAAAAACTTCTGAACTTGGTTTAAACTCTGAAAAACTTCCTAAATGAAGTTCGTTATCTTTCATTGTAGCATTAGAAATTTCTACAGAACCTCCTTGAGCTATTTTCCCTTCTTCAATTAAACTAATATGATTTGAATCCCACAAAACAATTCTCACATTGGAAGTATCATCAGCAATAACTAAATTTGCAACTTTACTTTCTTTATCATTTCTTGTAAAAGTCCTAACTGGAAATAAATTTACAACTTTCCCGACAGTATTAACTTTTTTCATTCCAGGAATAAGGTCCCCAATTTTTAATCTTTCTTCGTCAAACTTAACTCCTAGTTCAGCAGCAACGATTTGCGCAGCGCCTTCTTTACTTATCAAACCAGAAATCCTTTCCCTTTTAGCGTCGACTCTTTTCTCAATTTCATCAACATTCATATTGGAAGATTTAGAGATTATTCCCACCAATTTTTCATAATTAACATCATCCATTAAATAAAGTAATATGCAGTGTTTTTAAGAATTTTTATACCAGAGTTCCTTTCTTGCGCAATACCTACTTGTGACCCTTGAGGTTATGCGTAATGGCAAACACAATACTTATAAAAGTCAGTAATTAATCCAAAATATGGGAAGTATAAACGTAAAAATAAAAATAATGCCTTCATCTCCAGAAACAGATTTAGAAAAATTAAAAGAAAAAATAAAGGTTGTTGTTGAGAAAATTGATGGAAAAGGATGTAAATTCGAAGAAGAACCAATAGCTTTTGGATTAAAGGCAGTTATGACTTATTTTATTTGTGCAGAGGACCAAGAACTAGACACTTTGGAAAAAGAACTTGGAGAAATTAAAAACGTAAATTCTGTTCAAGTATTGGATATACGAAGAACTTTGTAAAATGTTATCAGAAGAAGAAGCAAAAAACATCAAGACGCAAATTATTCAACAAATTGATTCTACATTTCCAGAAGATAAAAAAAATCAAGCAAAACAAGAAGTTGATTCTATGGGAATTCCTCAGTTGGAAGAATTCTTGAAACAAAATAATCTAGTTAAGGAACAAGGGCAAAAAGAAAGTTCCCAACAACAATGTATTTTTTGTGCAATTGCTTCTGGACAATCTGATTCAGTAAAGTTAGATGAAAATGAAGAAGCTGTTGCAGTTTTAGAAATAAATCCTATTTCAAATGGGCACACATTAATAATTCCTAAAGCGCATATCTCAAATGCGGGAGAGATAACTGAAAAAGTAAAAGAACTTGCAAAAAAAGTTTCAGAAAAAATTAAGAAACAACTTTCTCCAAAAGATGTTTTGATTTCAAATTCAAATTTATTTGGGCATGAAATAATTAATCTTCTGCCGGTTTACGAGAATGAAACCATAAATTCTCCAAGACGTCAAGCAACAAAAGAAGAATTAGAAAACGTTGAAGAAAATTTAAGAGAAAAACCAGAACCTGAAAAAATAGAACAACCAAAAACCAAAAAAATTAAGGAAAAGTTATGGCTTCCAAAGCGAATCCCTTAACAACTGATTCTATAAAAGAAGGTTCAAAAAGATAAAAATAAAATAAAAGCAAAAAGCTGATTAAAAAAACTGGTACAAAAGGTATTCCGTGCCTAATCAAAATTTCTTTCTGTTTACTCCGAATAGTTTTTATCTGAGATTTATTCAATCCTTCCCATTTAGCATTTATTACTTTGTTTCCAATTTTTAAATCAGAATAAAGCCAATCTCCTTCAACAAGATTTTTAGTTTTTACTTTTTTAACCAAACAAGATTCATCAACAGACTTAGCATGTAAATAAAGATAAGGTAAAATAAAAATAAAAATTCCAACAAAGAAAAAAGTAAAATCAACGAAACTAAAAATCATACTTAAAATTCCCAAAAGAGTTACTGCAGAAATTATTTTTTTATTTTTTGAAAAAAGTTTTACAAAATCTTTTTTATAATTTCTAAAATTTTTGAATGGAAGAACTATACTCCATACTAAACCATAAAATCCTCCAACAAATAAAAACAACAAAAAGAATGCTACAAAAATATTTAGATTAGTTGAAAATGATTCCGACACCGGTAAGATTGCCCCAAGAGCAATCATAAGTTTTGCATCCCCTCCTGCAAACAGCCTACCATAATACAAAAGATTTCCAATTACAAAGAAAATTCCTAAACCAATTAAACCTTGGTAAAGTAAATTAAAATCTCCAGAAAATAATGAATAAAAAAACCTAAATCCCAACGCAAAAATTATCAAAGAAAAATTAAGCCAGTTAGCAACTTCCCTATATCTTAAATCTTGAATACTTGCGAAGACCAACCATACTATAGCTAAAGCTAATAAAAAAATCACCTCAATCATCTAATGAAATAGAAAAGATGATTTATAAATTATTTCTGAGATTTTTTCTCATCAGAAGTTTCCAAAACAATTGTTCTTCCTCTTCCGCCTTTCTTGTAAGGATGTTTTTTCTTCTC
>CAZJVQ010000045.1:0-6385 GCA_964549605.1 Candidatus Woesearchaeota archaeon
CAAGTATGCAAGCCTCTGAAGTTTGCGACCCAGGTTCGAATCCTGGCGGGGCTACTGGATTCGATAAATGCGTTTAAAGAGTATTCTTTCTTACGCGATGCCTATGTCAATGGCTTTGGATTCTGGCGGGGCTATTTATAACAAATTTTCTTCAATAAATTTTTTATGAGAAAGAATGGTATCTTCAGGAATTTCTTTAAAAAAATTAAATTCTGTAGCTTGATAATTTAATTTTATTTCTCCTTCAAGAACTTTAACTAAAACAGCCAAACTAATGGGATGTTGCCCAGATCTTTCAGCATCATCTAAAAATTCAATGACTCCCAAAATTTTTTCCATTTCAACATTCAAATTAAGTTCTTCTTTAGCAATCCTTTTAACTGCTTCTTCTAAAGTTTCACCATAAAGAATTCCTCCCCCTGGAAAGTGCCAAAGATTTTTCCAAGGAGTAATCGCTCTTTTAGTCAATAAAACGCCTTTTTCATTTTGTATAACAACCTCAACACAAATTCTCGGAACTTGATGATAAATCTCATCAAATTTTTCTTTAGGCATAGTTCCTTTAATTTCCATCACAAATAAAATTGTAATTAATTTAAAAAACTATCTCACAAAAACTTATAAAGAATTCTTATTAATTACTTCTACGCCCCGATAGTCTAGAGGCCAAGGATGCCACCCTCTCAAAAGACAATGAGATTAGTGTTTGATGAAGAAGTTCATTTGAATTTATGATTCAGATTTTAAATTTGCATTGTTATCAAGGAAGAGGTGACCTTACTCGATGAGAGAACAGGTCTAGTGTCTAAACACGACCCACTCTTTGAATTTAGGGAACGGTGGTGACCCGGGTTCGAATCCCGGTCGGGGCGTTTATCTTTTACTTACAATGATGTCAATCATAACCAAAAGCCCAACAAAAATAACAACCCCTAAAAGAATAAAAAAATAAGTCTTAATCTGGCCCCCACTTCCAGAAGTAACATGAAAACTTGCTTCGACCTCCTCACTTAATGATTCATAATCCTGGATTTTAACCTTAATAACATGCATTCCTTCTTCTGCACTCTCAGGAATTACAATAAAATCTATAAACGAAGCCTGAGTTTCAATAGCCTTCAAAACTTTAGATTGCGTGATAGCCTCTCCGTCTTGTGTCAAAATTTCATAATTTAATCTTAAATCCTTTCTCGAGGGATTTTCAGGATACTTAACTTCTATTTCAAAATAAAATCTTTCTCCCGCAATGACATCAGTATACTTTTCAGGAACATGCACAACAACACTCAATGCAGACACAAAAGATAAACTAACAAAACTAAATAAAATCATTCCAAGCATAATTAATGGAAGTTTTTTCATTTTTTATTCACGGAAACATTTATTAAAAAACTAACGATTACAAAATATCCAAGAGTAGTTGCCACTAATGTAGTGATTGCAGTAAATATTTCTAAATTTTTACCTACCTGTAATAATCTCAAGACTTCAATTATAACTATACCTATAGAAAAAGGAGGAATAGAGAAAAATAATATTTTATTTATATATTTAAAATATCTCAAAGAAATTCCTAAGAATAATATATTTGCAAGAATGGCTAAAAACAGATTAATCCAATTAATCAATACTAAAGAAACTACAAAATTTCTATAGGCATCTAAAACAAAAAAAGTTAGAATTACAATCAAAAATACTCCATACTCTAAAATGCCCCCCCTTAATTTTTCCTTTCTTTTATAGTATTCTGTAATTAATATTCCCCCCAACACCACAACTAATACAAAATGCACTATGGCACTGCTAAGTATTAAACCATTAACTATTGCTTTCATTTTTCCTCCAAAGATTTATAATAATTAATATAATAAAGAAAACAATAACATACTCCAATAAATTTTTTGTATTACTAATAAATATATTATTAATAATAAATGATGCATAAAAACAAGCAGTTATTCCAATTAAAACAAAAGGAAGAAAAAGTAAGATTCTTTTTCTATAGATCATCTCTAAACTTACGTTCCAAAGGATAATTATTGAAAAAATTAAATAAGCTATTGCATTGATATAACTAATTAGACTCATCTTTTGTTCCCTTTAAAATTTAATTCAATAAATGCAAAAAAGATTATAATAAATCCAAATATATTAAAAAAAGTAGGAAGAAGAAAATATACTGTATCTACTAAATTTAGATTTAAATCAAAGAAAACGTCTGTTAATTCGTGAAATATCAACAATATTGAACCTAAAATCCCCAGATTTTTTGCTTTTATATTTCTAGATTTTAAAAATAATACCAAGAGAATAATTGGTGCAACAATTCCTCCAATGTGTATAAAAGAATTATAAAATTTTTCAGAGATATTCGATAAGGAAGTAATCAAAACAAAATATCCAATAGAAAAAATTAAAGCAAACAAAAAATAATATCTTAATTTTAAATTAATAAAAAAGTTTCTTCTTTTTATAATAATACCACACCTTCCATTTGGATATGTATGGCATTTCGCACCATATAATCTACAATACCAGAATTTAAATTTCCCTACTCTTCCACAAGGATATTTTTTAATTTTCCTTCTTTTATTTTTTTTATCAAAATAATTTCCAATAAAAAACCCAATTAAAGAAGAAACAAATATTCCTATTAAAGAAAAAAATACATTTTTCTTAATTGGTTCTTTTAAAAGGACATCTATTACCTCTTCTTTATCAACTTCTACTAATAAGCACCAATTAGGTTCAAGAATATGGTCATGTGTTCCAATAACTTCCTCACCCCTATAATCTAAGAAAAAATTAATTGGATCATGATCTTTATGCGCTCCCTCTTCCTTCATACTCCTACAATTTCTTGAACTTTCAGTATCAACAATCTGAACTAAAACCCCTTTATTTTCTCCTCTTAAAAACCTTGAAGGTGTTAACAATAAGGAATCTTTATTAATAAGATATGTATCTGCAGTTTCTCCTAATTCATTTAAAGGCCCAACAATCTTTTTTAATTCATTTAAAGAAACTCTTGTTCCTGTAGCTCCAACAATTTCCTTATCACTATTATAAACTGTTCGTCCTAATGCTAAAATTAATGATGAAGAAGGTCCAGGGATTATAACCCAATCAATCTCTTCTTTTCCGCCAAAAGAAAGCATCTCAGGAATACCAGGGGAGGCTGAAATATCTACTCCAATCATATTAGGAGACCTACTTGCTACAACTACTCCTAAGGAATCAGTTATTCCTGCTGAAACTGCTCTTGACAAATTTAATTTATTAATAACTAATTGCAAGGTTTCATTATATTTCTCATCATCAGAAGATAGTTCTAATAAACTTGCAAATAATTCCTCATTAAAAGTTTCGTAAAATATTTCTTCTTGTTCACTTAAAAATATTTCAACTTGTTGTATTTTCTCAGATAAAACAGATTGTAACTTATTTTCAATATCATTCTTTAAAAATTTCTCTGTAAAATTAATAGAATAACTAACCAATATCACACTTATAACTAAGCTTATCATCAAAAAACTAATCATAAATTTAATTGATGATTTCATTTTTTTCCCCAAAATTCACAAAAACAAGAACAAATACTAAAATGATGATTACCAAAATAATAAGCCCAGAGAATAATAAGAAATATAAATAATTAGTTTTCAAATTTTTTATAGTATTACTCAATTCAGTTTTATCTGAAACAGTTACCAAAATCCAATAATAATCTTCATTCAATCTATAAAGTTTAGCACCCACAATAGTTGAAGAAATATACTTGAAAGAAAAAATAAACTTCTCAGATTCAAATACCCGCTTACTTGGGTCCAATAAGAGTTCTTTGGAAATTTCAGGATACTCCTTATAAAAATTATCCTCCTTATTATCAAACATAAAAGCAAACTCCTTTTTTCTATTTGGATGAGCAAGATAATATCCCTCTTTGTCAATTAACAACACATTTTCTCCTTCTCTTTGAGCTCTTCTAATATCCTCTAAAAAATAATCTATGTAAAAACTTAGAGAAACAATACCTTCTACATTATTTTTATCAAATACAGGAGTAGCAGAAGTTATAATGGGGATATATTTTGATCTATTCATTTCTAGACTCTCTACTTTTTTTTTCGAATCTAAACTCAATTCTGAAATAAATGTTTCTTCAACATCAAAATTAATTGTTTCACTAAAATAATCTATTTCTTTTTTATTTAATAAATTTTCTTTAGAGATTATTTTATAAGTTTCTCCATCAAATTCTACCTTTACCACCTCATTTCCCTCTTCATCAATATAACTTAATTGAGAATATGCAGTACTTTGTTTTAAAAATTCTAAGAAATCATTTTCCAAATCTTTTAAGAAATTATTTTCAGAATGCCCTTTTTCTGAAATTATTACTTTTTTTAAACTTGATAATTTGCTAAGAAATAGAAGGTCATCTCCAGCATCTTGTGGAAAAATATTTATTTCAGACAAAAGAGAAGTAGTTCTCTGATCAATTATATCTTTCATATCTGCACCATATATTTTTGTATCCCTATCTAAATTAAAAAAACCATCAATAATTAAAAAGGCAAAAAGAACAAGAAAAAGTATGCAGATTAAACTTGTCAGAAACTTTTTACCAACAAATTTACGTCTCATTTCTTTTACCTCTTCTCTCTTTCAAAATATACTTTTTATCCAAAAATCTTCCAACAAAAAATCCCATTAAAGTAAAAAAGATAAGAAAAAAGATTGAAATCATAATTTGATTTTTAATAAATTCTTTTTGTGGAATTCCTATTGCTTCTTCATTATTCATTTCAGCTATCAAACACCAATCTGCCTCTAAGATTTCTAAATGAGACCCTATAGCTTCCTCTCCTTGATAATCTATAAAAGAAATAACTGGTTCAGTTCTTGTGAAATGACCTTCTACATTTTCATCAAAACAATCTCCTACATTTTCGGTATCAACTTTCTGAACCAAAACCCCGCTTCCCCTCAAAAAACTTGAAGGTGTAATCAAGTGTTTATCTCTATCAATAATATAAACCTCCCCTGTTTCATCTAAACCAATTCTACTACTTGTTAGCTCTGCTAATTCATCTAATGTTATTACAGCTACGATGATTCCTAATCTTTCTTTTGTTTCATCAACAAACACATTAGATGAAACATCAATAACTAACTTCTTTAAAACATCTGAATAATGAACCTCACTGATATGCGCTTCAGACTTACCTTCTAAAAATTCAACATCTCTAAACTCCCTTTTTCCAATACTCTCTAAGTTAGTAGCTGCAATAACAATTCCATTATTATTTAAAACATCTATCTCTTCAAAATTATTATTATTATTTAAAATTTCCTTTAATTCATGATTCAATTCATCTAAATCTTCTTTTGAGCCCATATTAATACTTTTGAAATTATGCTCTAGAAGATTAAGATTTGCAATAATCATGATTTTTTCTTTTTGTTCTGTTAAAAAACCATCAAGCTCATGTGAATGTATTTCTACAATATTTCTTAGATTCTCATGCACTTCTTCTTTTAAATTCTTATTATATTCATAACTAAAATAACCTCCAAATACAAAACTTACTATAAGACATACAACTAAAAAACTTAGCATAAAAATGGTTGCTAATTTCATTTCCTATCCTCAAGATTTATTTCATTTTTCAAATAATTTAATTTATTTTTCCAAATTTTAATTATAAAATTAATTAAGTACAAAATTATTATTCCTATAAAAAAAAGAAACAAATAAGGATGTTTTTCAATAAAAATTGATAACTTATTAGAAACCTTAAATTCTTGCTTGAATTCATCAAAAACATTAGTATTATACAATGTTTGTAAAACAGCCACATAGTTCCCAGAAGATAATTTTGATAAACCTGCATAATCCCATATAATTATTTCCTCGGTTTCAACTATAAGGCTAGTTTTTTCCTTGTAAATCTCATTTTCATTTTCATCAAGAATAATAAAGGTTAAATTTACGGGTGTTGGCTCTGTTCCAAAACTTTCAAAACTAACAATTGTCTCTAATTCGGCAGGACTTTCTAATAATGTATTTCTTAAATTAAATGTGATATCAAATAATTGACTTGGAATCCCACATTCATCACCCACACAAACTTCTGTTTTTTTCAATTCGTTTTCTTTTTCAAAACTCTCTTGATGAATTTCTTTTTGGATTGTATTTTTAAAAAATCCTTGTTGAAACAAATCTAATATAAAAATAAATAAAAAAAACATTACTAAATAAAAAATAATTAAATCTCCTCTAAAATTTCCAAATTTCTTAAAATTACCACTGATCTTACTATTCATTCTCATCCTCCCTTTTTAATGAATAAATCTTGGCCATACCTGCTTTCCTAATAAA
>CAZJVQ010000046.1:0-5619 GCA_964549605.1 Candidatus Woesearchaeota archaeon
GTTTCAAAATTTTAAGAGCGTCGTTTTGTGTTTTTGGAGATAATCTCAAAACAGATGAGAATCTAGAGATGTAATCTTTTGGAGAAGATTGTTTAACTTTGATTCCCAATTTTCTTATGATGAATCTGTAAGTTCTTCCGATTTCTTTTCTTTCAACGTCTGAAGCTGTTGCCATTTCATCTAATGTTCTTGGGATGTTATATGATCTGCAAGCAGTGTAAAGGCATGCAGCGATTACGGACTCCATTGATCTTCCTCTAACTAATCCTCTTTGAAGAACATAATTGTAAATTCTAGCTGATTCATCTCTTACCACATTTGGCAAATTTAAGTAAGATGCAATAACTCTTAATTCTGCCATAGCTAGTCTAAGGTTTCTTTCTATACTTGTTGAAACTCTTTCTTGCCATTTTTTTAATCTTAAGAATTTTCTAGTTTGTCCTGCTTCTAATTTGTAAATATCTGAAATTTCTCCAACATTTGTTGTCAATCCTTTATCGAATTTTTGCATACTTATTGGAGCTCCACCACGGCCTTTTTTTTCACCCTTGTCGAATTTACCTGATAGGTCAATCCCACTGTCCACCATTTTTTCTTCAACAACTAGTCCACAATCATTACAGATAACTTCTCCTAAATTAGCATCATAAGTAAGATGTATTCCGTCACATTCTGGACATTTTTTCACAAAAGACATTTTTTTAAGTGTTTTAGATTTAGCGTAAAGTTTATAAATAAAATCCTTTTATAAAGCTTTAGGTTCCTGATTTTATCGAGGGCAAGAATTATTCTACAAGAATACCGTTGATAACACCTTCTTGACTTGGTCTGTTTGTTACTTTAACTTTTCCAATTTCAGTCTCAATAACGGTTCCTTTTGTTATAACATTCTGTCTAGCAAGGAATCTATTTGAGGGAGTTTCTAGAACATTTTTTATGGTTGTTTTTTTGGCTTTTCCTTTTGTTTGAACATTTACTGAATTTGCTTTTAATAGGAAAGTTTTTTGGTTTCCACCCATTGTCTTCTTACTTTTTCTTTTTTCGTCGCCAAGTTTTACAGTTTTCTTTTGGCCTGTCAGCTCGTAAGACTTTTTCTTTCTACTTTTGATGTACTTTCCGCCAGTTATTTTTTTACCTTTCTTCATATTATTTGAGTTAATTTTTTGTTTAAATACCTTTCTAATATACCTTTTAATTTACTATAAAAAAGTTTATAAACAATTTATTGTAAAATTAACTTATGGCAAACGGAATTGAGAGACCTTTGGATTTACTTAACAATTCAAAAGGCAAAGAAGTTTTGGTTCACTTGAAAGGAGATAAGCAATTTGTAGGTACCCTGCTTGCTTTTGATATTCATATAAACCTTGTTTTGGACAACACTAAAGAAATGCAAAACAATGAGATGACACGGAATATTGGTTTAACTTTCTTGAGAGGAGATACAATAATCTTTATCTCACCAGCTTCTACAGCTTTGAAGAAGGAATAAGTAATCTATATAAAATGATTTTACCTTTTCTTTTAATGGTGAATATAACATTTTTAGGAACAAGTGATGCAGTACCTAGTGAGCAACGGAATCATACTTCTATGCTTTTGACTTACAAAGGAGAAAATATTCTAGTTGATTGTGGGGAGGGGACCCAGAGACAGTTTAGAAAGGCTAAATTAAATCCTTGCAAAGTTACTAGAATACTACTTACTCACAAACATGCAGATCATACTCTGGGATTGCCAGGATTATTGAAAACTTTAGAACTTTCAGGTTATAATAAAACGCTTTTTATTTATGGGCCAAAAGGAATTAAGAAATTTATAGAAAATATTTTTGAAGCATTTGGGAAAGTTAAGGAATATAAAATTGAAGTCAAAGAAGTTATGGGCAAATTTTTTGAGACTGATGATTTTTATTTAGAGGCTCAAGCTATGACTCATAATGTTCCTTGTAATGCATATTCTTTTGTGAAAAAAGGAAAATTAAGACTTGATAAAGATAAGTTGAAAAAATCAAAATTACCTTTGGATAAAAACTTACAAAAATTGAAACAAGGGAAAGATATTTCTTACAAAGGAAAAAAATTCAAAGCTAAGAATTTAACGTTTATGGAAAATGGAAAAAAGATTTCTTTTGTGTTTGATACATCTTTGAATAAGAATATTTTGAATTTTGTTAAGGATTCCGATTTGCTTATTTCTGAATGTAGTTTCTCTTCTGATTTGAAAGAAAAAGCTAAGGATTTCCATCATTTAACTTCAGAGCAAGTTGCAAAAACTGCTAAAAAAGCTAAAGTAAAGAAATTGATTCTTACACACATCAGTCAAAGATATGAAAAGAATATGAAACAGATATTAAATGAATCTAAAAAAGAATTTAAGAATTCTCACTTAGTTGTAGATCTTGATGTTGTTAAGATATAATAGAAACATTTTAAATACAATTTTTTCTTAATTTTATATTGCTCTCGTAACTCAGTTGGATAGAGTGCCAGCCTTCTAAGCTGGAAGTCGCAGGTTCGAATCCTGTCGGGGGCATACGCGGAGATGGCACAGTGGTTACTGCAATCGGCTGCAACCCGGTTTTTCGTGGGTTCGAATCCCACTCTCCGCTTTTTCAACCGAGTTATTCAAGAAGTTTAAATCCATCACCTTTTTTTCTAGGTAAGATGTGAAAATGAACATGATGAACTGCTTGTCCTGCAGCTTCAAAATTATTACTTACTAAATTAAATCCTTCCGCTTTTTTTTCTTCAATTAATTTCATTGTTGTTTTTTTAACGCAATCCATTAATTCTTGTCCTAAACTTGATGGCAAATCTAAAACTGTTTTGAAATGTTTTTTAGGAATAACTAAACTATGCCCCTCAACTTTTTGATTTCGGTCTGGAACAGAAAAAAAATTATCATTTTCATAAATAATTTCTCGTGGGATTTCTTCCCTTGCAATTTTACAAAAAATACAATCTTCCATTAAAGGAACAAATAAAAATAATTTAAAAATATATTGGCACTATCTTTTCTTTTTTTTCTTAGTCGCTTTTTTCATTGCTGCTTTCTTTTTCTTTTCTGCAGCAGCTTTTTTCATGTCAGCAACAACTAATTTTTTTCTATGCTTCTCAAGTCTCACCATCTCTTTTTTAAGAGCACCAGTTCTGATTTCAACTTGTTTAAGCGTTTTTGGTAAAGCCATGTTTACACCTCTTTTTAATTAATTACTAAAAGCTTTTCTTGTTTAAAAAGTTTTGTTAAAATTAGTTCAAAGATTTTCAAATTTGATTTCCCCGTCGATTAAATCTCTTAAAATATTTTTTAAGTTTGAAATTTTTATTCTTTTTTGTTGTGTTGTGTTTCTGTCTCTAATTGTAACGTCTTTATTTTTTAATGAATCTTCGTCGACAGTTATACAGAAAGGAGTTCCAACTTCATCATTTCTTGCATATCTTCTTCCAATACTTCCAGAATTATCATAAAGAATATTCCATTCTTTTTTAAGATTATTAAAAATTTCTTCAGACATTTTTTCAAATTCAGGTTTTTTTATTATTGGAAAAATTGCTACTTTTATTGGAGATAGTTGAGGATTTAATTTTAGGACTACATTATTTCTTTCTTTGTCAACATGGTAAGAATCAAACATGAAAACTAAGAAAGATCTTTCAACACCTAAACTAGGTTCACAAACAACTTCGGGTAAGAATTTTTCTTTTGACTCTTCATCGAAAATTTTCAAATCTTTTTTTGAATGTTTTTCATGCTGAGATAAATCATAATTTTTTCTGTCTGCAATTCCTTCCAACTCTTTCCAACCAAATGGAAATTTGAATTCTAAATCCCAACAGTCACTTGAGTAATGTGCTAGTTCATCTTTTTTATGTTGCCTTATTCTGAAGCTATTTGGATTAACCCCCAAATTTTTGAACCATTTGAATTCAGTTGCGAGCCAATATGCGTGCCAGTCTTTTTGGATTAAGTTTTTTTCTAAAGCGTCTTTAATTCCCATTTTTATTGGCTCTTCATTTTTCTCTTGATTTTTTGCAGAATAAATTAAAATCTCTTCATTAAGAATTTCATAAGGGCATTTTGAATCTGGTTTTATGAAATATTCAATTTCCATTTGTTCAAATTCTCTGCTTCTGAATAAAAAATCTCTTGGGGCAATTTCATTTCTAAATGCTTTTCCAATTTGTGCTATTCCACTAGGTAATTTTAATCTAGCATTGTCATAAACATATTTGAAATTTGTAAAAATTAATTGTGCTGTTTCAGGACGGAGGTAACTTTCTGAATCTTGTCCCACATTTGTTTTGAACATTAATTTGAAATCTTTTGCTGTTTCCTCGTCGTAATCTCCTCCACAGAATTCGCATTTTACTTTTCCTAATTCTGCTCTGTCAATTTTATTGTCTTTTTTACATTTTTTACAAGTAACAAAAACGTCGCTGAAACTATCTACATGTCCTGATGCTTTCCATACTTTAGGATGTGTTATTATGCTTCCATCAATTCCCACCAAATCTCGTCTACCATAAACGTGATATTTCCACCAAGCTTTTTTGATATTGTTTTTTAATTCAACTCCTAAATGACCATAATCCCAAAATCCTGCTAAACCTCCATAAATTTCTCCAGATTGATAAACAAACCCTTTCTTCTTACAGAAAGAAGTTAAATCTTCTATTGAGATTTCTGTTTTTTCACTTTCAATAGCTTTTGTTTCTTTTTTGTTCAAAAATTCTTCCATTTTTCTCTCTGCTTCTTCTTTATTTTTACCGAGATAAGCTAATGTTTTTGTTTTAACCTTTCCATCCACTCTTTTATTTTCGTTAAGATAGTAATACTCTCCATTACCAATTTTTTTTCTAACAATAAAGGCCATTAATAATTAGGTACTACTTAATTTTTAAATCTTATTATCAAGAAACACAATCCTTGTATTTCATCATTGATTTGAATTTCCAAGTTGGAGAAAAGAATAAAAGAAATGAAAAAGAAGAAATAAAATTTACTTCAATAATTTTTCTAAAATCTTTCTTGTGTATAAGTGCGAACCAACGACAACATTTAAATAAACTTGTGGATTTTATAAAACAGGAATTATAAAAGAGATGGTGAGAAGATCAAACGTTATTGCTGTGATGTCTCCGAAAGGTGGCGTCGGGAAAACTGTTACTACTGCGAATTTAGCTGCAGCGTTAGCGATCGAATTTAATAAAAAAGTTTTAGCAGTTGATACGAATATTTCTACCGCTTCTTTAGGTTTGCATTTAGATATTTTTTATCCTAAAACAACTATTCATGATGTGATTGGAAAAAAGAAAGTTCCAATAGAAAAACTTATTCATGAGTATCACGAAAATTTGCATGTTATTCCTGCTTCTATAAAAGTTAAGAAAAATGAAAAAAGTTTAACTGCTGCAAGAAATAGTATTCAAAAAATTGTAAAATATTATGATAAGATTCTTCGGGATTTGTCTAAAAAATATGATTTGATTTTGTTGGATTGTGCTCCCGGTTTTGATATTGAAGCTATTGCTGCCATGCAAGTTGCAGGTGGATTGTTATTGGTTACAAATCCAGATTATCCTTCTTTAGTTACTGCTGCTAAAGCGCTTCAGTATG
>CAZJVQ010000046.1:5629-6293 GCA_964549605.1 Candidatus Woesearchaeota archaeon
ATAAAAAATATGAGCTAACTACTAAAGAAATTGAAGATGCTTTGAAAGTGAAAGTAATTGAGAGGATTCCTTTTGATAAAAAAATTCCAAAATCAATTGCGAATAGAATTCCAAATGTTTTATTTTCTCCAAATTCTAAATCAAGTATTGCTTACAAAAGGTTAGCGGGATCATTGGTTGGGGAAGTTTACAAACCTAGTTTTCTTAAGAGATTAATTAATTCTTATTAGTTTTTTTACTAACTTTTAGATAGAGAAATGTTGATGAAAATATTCCTGCGAAATCTGTAAATATATCTTCTATGCTTACAAACCTCATTGGAACAAAAATTTGGTGGATTTCATCAGAGATTGCATAGATCATTGATGCAGCTAGAACAATAAAAATATATTTCTTTTTCATATTTGATTTTCCTTTTATTGAAACAAATAGGAAAAAATTGAATAAGAAAAATACAACGAAATGATATATTTCCGCGATTCCAATAATCTTTGGTCCCCCAGTACTTGGAACTCCTGAAATGGAAGAGAAAAGGAAGATTTCTATTCCCATTAAAATTGTTAATATTATTGGAATCAATCTATTTTTTTCAAGTAATTCTATCATTTTAGAAAGTGTCTCTGGAGAGATTTTAACTCTCGACCTCTGCCTCATGAGAGCAGCG
>CAZJVQ010000047.1:0-6206 GCA_964549605.1 Candidatus Woesearchaeota archaeon
AGACCACAGAGGCATAAAAATAGTTTAGCGGGATTTGTTTTTAAATCTTATTATTCAATCAAATCATTTAGAAAAAGTTCTTGTTGCTTTATACATTGGAATTTCTGGATTTGAATCAGCAGTTTCTATAAAACATTCTTTCGCAAGTTTTCCTCTAAAAGTAACTCTCTTATCAAAAACACCATCAAAATCCTCATCAAACTCCACAGTAGATTCTTCTTTATTGCGAGGTTTCCCCATCTCAACAATCAAATCAGGTAAATCATCTTCATTTCTATCATAATAAATTGTAAACATAGGAAAATAAGGTGGCAAATTTTCAGAATTAGTGTCTCCTTCACTACGATGTGTCATATTAGTAAGATTAGACTTAAACTGGCCCAGCCGATAATCCCCATTAACATAATCCTCTTTATTTTTTGCTACATAAGTTGTGTGATATGCTTTTGGAGACCAATCTGAATACTTTGGAATCATGCAATCATCACGATTTAATAAAAAATAATAACTTCCCCATGTAACCAATCCAACCAATCCCACTACAGGCAAAATGAATTTCAAAGGACTAACCATACACTAAACAATATTAAAGAATTTTTAAATATTATTATCATCCAAAACTTCAGAATTATTTTTAAATCCAGTATCAAAATTATTAGGTCCTTCATCAAATCTTTTCTTTACAACATAACCAATCAAACCAACAATCAATAAAATTCCAATAAAAATCCCCATCCAAACAAAGTTTATTTTGCTTATTTCTTCTTCAACAATCTCAGAAATTACATCTGAGACAATTTCATTTTGAGATTTTTCACCAATCGCAAAAAAACTAAAAGAATCCAATTCAACAACATAATAATAAAAATTATCATCTTCACTATCAAAACCAGTTACTAATTCATTCCACTTTTCTGCTGATTCATCAAATTTCAAAATGGCTAAATCTTCTTTCTGTAAACTATTTTCCGAAACCCAAGTTTTCTCAACTTCGAATTTTACTTTTGCTTTTTCTAAAACCTCATTTAAATTTTCTGTACTTATTTGTAAATATCTATAAGTTTTTCCAGTATTTTCAACAGAAACTTCAGTTGGTTTTTCATCATACTTAGAAACTTTAATTCTTACATTTACAGCTTCTTGATTAACTTCAATAGTTACCTCTTTAACACCAGTATTTTCAAAAGTTGTTAATGTTGTTTCCACTCCTGGAAGAACTTGAACAAGTAAATGACTTTTAGCTAAAATTGGACTTCCTATTAAAGGGGTTGTTGGAAGAGCCCCAGTAACAACAGTGGGAGCAGCTTCAACAGTATAAGAAGCTGTTGCATTTGCAGTATTCCCTTCACCATCTGTAACTGTGCAAGTATATGTGAAACTTCCCACGGTTGAAGTATCCGATGTTGAACCCGAAGTAGTTACCGTTCCAGCAGAATCAGTTCCACTACACGTACAAGGAAAAGAGTCTCCAGCAGCTATTGTTGAAGGTGAACAAGTTGCAGTGGCTGTTGGATCAAAAGGATCATAAGAAGTATACATTAAATCAGTATTATTATACCAACTAATATGAACTGAACCTGAAAAAGAAGTCGAATCAACAATTCTTCCTTTCTTTATTGAAATAAATCTTCCATTTGGAGTTCCTAATTCATTACTATCTGCATCTGCTAATTTGCTACAAACCCAACTTCCTACACTATTATGGCAATATCTTAAATCATCATTTGTAGGATCATAATGAGAAATATGAACTTTATCGTTTGAATCTATGGCTATTGAAGTAGGAACTCCCACGGTAATAGAAACAGAAGTATCAACCTCTACACAACTCCAGCTTCCTGCAGTATTATTGCAATATCTTAATGTAAAAAGTGAAAAACCAAAAAAATCCCCATAATGTGAAATATGAATTTTATCGTTTGAATCTATTGCTATTGAAGGATGTTCTCCTGCAGGATTAGATCCCATATTATCTACAACAGCACAACTCCAGCTTCCTTCAGTGTTGTTACAATAATTTAATAATTGATTTTCAGTAGCACCAATCAACTTACTTGAAATATGAACTTTATCGTTTGAATCTATTGCTATTGAAGAATATTTCCCAACATTAAAATCAGTATCTACATCGGCACAACTCCAGCTTCCTTCCGTATTATTACAATATCTTAAATCACCACCAGTAACATTATAATGTGAAATGTGAACTTTGTTGTTTGAGTCGATTGCTATTGAAGAATATTGTACATTACCTCCACCGCCAGAAGTTACACTCTCTACAATAGCGCAACTCCAACTCCCTTCCGTATTATTACAATATCTCAAATCATCATTTGTAGCTTTAGTGTGTGATATATGAATTTTATTATTTGAGTCAATTGCCATTGAAAGATGTTGTCCTGAAACTGGTGAAGTATCCACAGTAGCACAACTCCAAGAACCTGCAGTATTGTTACAATAAGCCAAATAATTGAGGGTGTCATCAAAATGTGAGATATGAATTTTATTATTTGAGTCTATTGCTATTGAGGAATATTTTCCAACATCATTGGTATTCTCCACTGTTTCTGTTGTAGCATCTCCAGTAAATCTAAAATCAAAAAATTGACTAACAAAAAAAATACCGATTAAAAGAAATCCTAAAATTAAAATTTTATTCTGTATTTTCATTTTAAATCTTTTTCTTAGTTTTTTTCAATTCCCTTTTCTTTTTGGCTTTAGCAAGAGCAGCTTTACAAACAGCCCAAGGATTCACAGCTGAACCTTTTGCTTTAACTGCTTTCACACACCTTTCCAATTTTGCTGGCATTTCATTTTTTCTCTTTTTTAATTACCTTCTTTCCACCCATATAAGGCCAAAGAACTTTAGGAATCTTCACACTTCCATCTTTCTGTTGATTGTTCTCTAAAATTGCGACCAAAGCACGAGAAGTTGCAATAACAGTATTATTCAAAGTGTGCGCAAAATATCTATTTCCCTTATCCTCAATCTTAATATTCAATCTCCTTGCTTGAGATTCTTCCATATTTGTCAAAGAAGTAATCTCAAAATATTTTTTCTGTCTTGGACTCCACGCCTCCAAATCACAAGACTTCGCTTTCAAATCCGCCAAATCTCCAGAACAACATTCCAAAATTCTTATTGGAATTTCCAATGCCTTAAACAAATCAACAGAATACTTCAACATTTTATCATACCATTTGTAAGAATCACTTGGTTCACAAATTACAATCATCTCTTGCTTGTTAAACTGATGCGTTCTATAAATTCCCTTTTCATCAATTCCATGACTTCCGATTTCTTTCCTGAAACACATACTATAACCTGTCTGCAAAACTGGAATATCTTTTTTGTTAAGAGTTTTATTTATGAATTGTCCAATCAAAGGATGTTCAGAAGTTGCAATCAAATACAAATCTTCATCTTCAATTTTATAAGCCATCTCTGCAATTTCCGAATTTGAATAAACTCCAGACAAAATTTCTTTCTTAATCATCAACGGAGGTTCAACATATTCAAAATCATACTTAACCATATGATCTCTTGCAAAATTTATCAAAGCCATATTCAATAAAGCCAAATCTCCTTTCATAAAATAAAATCCTTTTCCAGAAGTTTTAGAAGAAGTATCAAAATCCAAGATGCCTAAACTTTCTCCAATCTCAACATGACTCTTAATAGGAAATTTAAATTCTTTAGGTTTTCCAACTTTCTTAATTTCAACATTTTCCCTATCATTTTTTCCAGATGGAACAGATTTATGAATAATATTCGGAATAACTAACATAATTTCTCTTATTTGTGATTCAAGTTTAGCAGCCTTTTTACTCAACCTTTCAATTTCTGCAGGAATTTCTTTAGCCTTCTTTATCAAAACCTTAGCGCTCTTTTCATCTTTCTTTTTCTTTGCTTGATTAATTGATTCAGAGACTTTATTCCTCTCAGACCTCAACTTATCTCCTTCATATTTCAGCCTTCTCCAATCTTCATCTAATTTCTTAACCTTATCAACCAACGGAAGTTTCTCATCCTGAAATTTCTTCTTAATATTTTCTTTTACTAATTCGGGATTTTCCCTGATAAATTTAATATCAATCATAGATTATTCAAAGAAATCTTCTATTTAAATTTTATTAGTAAATATTTAAAAAACACAAATCCCTTTTCAGGATATGGGATTTGTTGAAAATGTCTCTATAGGGGTGAACCAAGCATACAATCTTCTAATTACATCTCTCCCAGCTTTCATGCAAAATTTCATAAATTTATTTTTAATAGTTGCAATAATATTCATTTACGCAGTTTTCATTTGGAAATTCTACAGGTTTATTTCAACCAAAAATATTCTCGGACTAAATTTAAACCAATACAATAAATCAAAATTCCCATTAATTACAAAATTAATAGCTGGAGGTTTTTATTTCTTAGAATACATAATAATTTTACCTTTCCTAATTTTCTTCTGGTTTACCATTTTCGCCCTATTCTTAATTTTCCTAACCAAAGATTTGAGCATCAACGCGGTACTAGTTCTTTCAGCAGTAATCATCGCGTCCATTAGAATGACTTCCTACATTCCAGAATACGGAGAAAAACTCGCTGCAGACTTAGCAAAACTTCTTCCATTCACATTACTTGCAGTTTCATTATTGAGTCCAGGATTTTTCAACTTCGAAAGAATTCTAGGACATCTAATACAATTACCAGAATTCTTCAGTCAAATAACAGGATATCTTTTATTCATAATAAGTATTGAAATAATATTAAGATTCTTTGATTTTATATTCTCACTATTTGGTGTAGAAGATGAAACCGAAAAAACCGTCGAAGAAGAAATAGAAGGTCAAGCAAAAGAAGAAGAGGAAATAGCAGAAGAAGCCTAGCCTTTCTCAACTTCAGGATGTCTCTTCCCACGTTTAGCAAGTTCAGTTAACATATCTATATGCTTTGTTTTTTCTTTTCTATAATCGCCCTTATCAGTTTCTAAATCTTCAATCATCTTCGCAACATATGCTCCTCCTAAAAAATGCGGAGTTAAAACATAACTGGCCTTCTTCCTATAAAATAAAAGTGCATCTTCAATTTGATGCGCAGTCACAATTATTATTGCTTCCTTATTAACAGCCCGAATAGTTTCTATCAAAATCATATTAGTTTCTTTATCTGGAATAGTGGAAACAATCAGCTTCACTTTTTTCAAAGGCAATTCATTCAAAAATTCCAAATCATATGCGTCCCCATAAACTGAAGAAATTTTATATTTCTCAAGAGAAGAAATAACTTCTGGATTATAATCTACAACCATATACCTCCTATGAATTTTCTTAAAAGATCTCAAAATATTAAATCCAATTCGATTATACCCAAACAAAATAGCTTCAGCATCTTTCTTTATTTTCTTTTCATTTGGATTTCCTTTATTATCAAACCATTTAAGATATTTTGAAAACCAAGGATAAATCTTATTCGAATAAACAATCATATAAGTGGAACCTGCAATAGTGATCAAGCCAACCATCGTAACTAGTGATAAAATCTCAGAAGACAAATGGCCAACACTAACTCCTAATGCAACCAAAATTATAGAAAACTCACTTATTTGCGCAACAGTCAATCCTGCCAAAAATCCGTTTCTTTTTGTATAACCAAGATACTTCATTAAAAACATAACTATCAAAGGATTCCCAATTAAAATAAATGATGAAAAAATAATTATCGGAATTATATTTTGCTGTATATCTGAAAAAGCCATTTGAGAACCAATCACAATAAAAAACAAAATGATGAAAAAATCCCTAAGAGGTTTTAATTTAGAACTAATTTCTGAACTATATGGTGAAAAAGCCAAAAGAATTCCTGCAAACAGCGCCCCGATTTCCAAAGAAAAATTAAGAAAATAAAACAAACTTGCCAAAGCCAAACACCATGCAAGAGAAAATAAAAATAAAAATTCCTGGGATTTTGCAATTGATTTCATAATCCTTGGAAGAATAAAAATACCAAACAAAGATAAAATTACAACAGCAATAACTCCCTTAATAAAAGTTGCAGCAATCAAAGTCATAGCAGAATCTCCTGTTGAAATAGAAGAAATAAACATTAAAGCAAAAACCGCAATAAAATCTTGAACAATCAAAAATCCTATAGCAATTTTTCCATAAACACTATCCAAATCCCCTTTATCTGTAAGAAGTTTCATAATAAT
>CAZJVQ010000048.1:0-6032 GCA_964549605.1 Candidatus Woesearchaeota archaeon
TTCCTGCACATCTTGTAGAAGCGTTTGCTTGCAAGATACTTACATGAACATCTACGACATTTGTTGGAAAATCATCAATCATCACAACAGGATCCAAAGCCCACTGTGAAATTTTGCTAATTTCCTGACTTCTTCTGCTTGGCCCCGGCCTTATTCTATCATTAACAGAAAAACTAAGCATGTTGTAATTATATCTTAAAGTTCCTTTCTTAGGATCTTGAGAATGTTGTGGGTGCATTTTTTTTGGCCCGTAAACAGCAGCTATTGCAATTGTGTCTCCGAATGAAAACATCGCACTACCATCTGCATTCGGAACTACTCCAATTTTCGCAGCCATAGGTCTAAGTTCAGTTATTTTCCTTCCGTCATCTCTCTTGTAATCTTTTATCATTTTATTTCTTTTTTCCTCCGAACCATTTTTTAGTTTCATCAGTTAAACCATCTAAATGTGAATTTTCAGCAACAAATAAAATTGCTTTTTTAGCAAATAATTCTGCCTCAACATCATCTCCTCTAATCCAAATAAATCCGTTTTGTCCGACAGTAATATTACATTTTGTTTCATCTTTTATCAAATTGATCATGCTACCTTCTTTTCCAATTAATCTTGGAACTTTGTTTGAATTAACTTCTACAACAATACCTTCATCTAGTTTTCCAAGTCCTCTGCTTTTGATTGTCAAGTCAATTCCTCTTTTATTAACTTCTTGAATCTTTGAAACCATCATATCTCCAATTGACATAACTTCTTCCAAACCGTTTTTATCAACATATCTTGGAACTTCTCCAACTGGTAAAAATGCTGTTCCAGGAGTACCAATATCAACGACCCATCCATTGAATGTAATCATTTCAACTTTTCCAATAACAACATTACCTCTCCTAGGGAGATAAACTCCCGATAATGGAATGATTTTGATTAATTTGCCTGATTCTTCGGCCAAACCATACTTCAAAGCAACTACATCTTCCCCTCTTCTTTCAGTTCCTTCTCCAGGCAAATAACTATTTCCACTAACTATTACTTCTCCTGGTATCGCTATTTTTCTTGTCATTCTTTAATCTCTTCACTCAACACGCTTCCTTGCGTAATTGAATTTATTTTATCATAAAATTCCATAATTAGGCCAGCTGGAACGTTTATAAGAGTTTCTAAATCGCCATTTGGAAGCCAATTTTCGCTTTCCTTGTACTGATTTATTATCCCATACGCCTTTCCAGTATGCATAGCAGGAATGGTCAATTTTATCTTTTTAGTTTCTATTTTAATAGGAATTACTTTACTTAACTCTGCAAGAATTTCACTAATTTGACCATCTATTGGACCATTTTTGATATGTACATGAGCTTCATTCAAAGCATTTTTTATCCTTTCAGCAGAATGAGGATTTCCAGTTTGAGGATCCACAGAATTAACTGTCAAAAAATCAACAACTTGCTTAACTTTCTTTTCCCTTTCTTCATCTCGATGTTCTTGAGTCAAAAGAATTTCCCCGTTTTTAACAATCCTTTCAGCAACTTCTTGAACATCTTCAGTTCCAAATGATTCTTTCATATCAGAACCAGAAGCTGCTAAACCTTTTCTAGAATCACTAAAAATTTTATCAATTTCTAAAAAATCATTACTTGATCCCCCTTTCTTAAAATCAAGAGCTTTTTCCATATCAACCAAAATTTCAAAATGTTTTCCCGCCTGATTTATTCTCGCTGTAGTCTGTGTCATATTCTAATATCGTGGGGAGATTTTTCTAACTTATCTCCAGAAATCACTATTTCTAATTTATTTATTTTCTGATCATCATCATGCCAATCAAGCAAATAAGGTCCAGATCCCAAGTCCCCAAGTGAATCGATAACATTTTTTAACTGAGAGGGTAATTGCATATGGTCTATTAATCTTCCATTATATAAAAATTCATAGTTAAATCTCCCTTCCTCATCTTTCTCAACTGTCAATTTGTATTCATCCATATTACTTAATATAATTCTTTAATTCTGTTTCTTCAAGTCTTTTCAACTTTAATTCTTCTTTATCAATATAAGTTAATTCAAATCTATCCAAATCAAATTTATCTCCTTGTATTTCCTTGAAAATATCAAAAACAATCTTCACACCTTTCTTAATTGTTAAATCTTGTTTGTATTTATCCCTTAATATTACTTTGATTTTTTCGTCGTTTTCTCCGATTGCGTTTGCAAAATAAGAAAAATAGTTTCCAGTAATATCGCTTGTGTAAAGCTCAGGTCTCTTTTCATTCATTCCAGCAATAAGTAATGAAGCTCCGAAAGGTCTAGCTCCACCATATTGAGTAAACTGTTGTTTTATATTAGAAATTTCTTTACTAATTAATTCAGGTTCTATTGGAGAATCGTATGTTATTCTGTGCTGTTGGGATAAAAGTTGCGCCTTTTCAATCAAAACTCTTGCATCAGAAACAATTCCTGCAACACTTGAAATTATGTGAGAATCAATTTCATAAATTTTGTTAGCAGATTTAGGGACGATTAGTTTATCTGTAACTCTTTTGTCAGCGACTATAAAAACTCCATCTGAGCAAATCATTCCTATACTTGAGCTCCCAAGTCTTGTGGTCTTTTCCGCATAATCTACTTGTAACAAATGTCCTTCTGGTGAGAACATTGTAGCAGTACGGTCGTAACCCATTGCTTGGTGTTGCATATCTATTGGTAAATCCATCTTAATTTTTAGAGAAATTTATAATATTTTAACTTTCTTGTTTATCTCTTGATTTTCAAACAATCTCTTAATTTAAAAGGTTTTTGGTATAGAAAATCATTAATTAAGAATTCTTAAATTCCCAGAAATTAAGTTGACCTTTTGCAGGAATTGGTTTTATTCTTTTTACATCTTTTAAAATAAATCCATAATTTCCCCAAGAATCGGAAGCCAAATGGAGATTTTTATCCTTATGGTGTTCTTTTTCAGTTTCATATTTTTTAACATAAATTAATTTGGCTTTTCCAACAATAAATCCGCATGGCAAATTCTCAAACCCAAATTCTTTCATTGCTTTTTTATCTGGAATCTTAGAACTATGTATTAAAAATTCTCCACGAAATTTAGTATTCCATTTTCTTAATTCTATTTTTTTTCTACCTTGGAGTATTAGTTCTGCAAAAGGTTGTTTCAAGGAGAGGGTTTTCATTTTAAATTTATAATACAAAATATAATCAATAAGACAATATTTCCTTTAAAAAATCTTTATCCCATAAACTCCTGAATTCGATTCTTCGATTATTTTTAAGCGCATGTTTGAGACCTTCCCACATGCCTTGACTAAGTCCGCGATCAACATAAAAAACAGAAGCATCAGTACAATTTGCATAGGTCAATCCTGCTTCCATACCTATTTTTCTTTCTTCAGGATTTTTATCATCTAAAATATCTTTATGAATATAAGATACATGAGATGCAAAAGGTGCTTCTCTATAATTAATTAAACAATCCCTCTTACAAGATCTAGCATAGGTCATGTTTTCCTCAGTTTTTTCCCAATCTTTTCCCTTATATGGACTTTCTACACAAACTTTTCTCATTAGAACTTTAGAAAAAAATTCTTTTTAAGAATTATTGTATTAAGAAGGTCTGGTTAAATAATCATATCTTTGTTTACTTTTAAGGAATTGTATATCTTTGTCTTCTTTAGCAATTATTATGATAACTATTAACAAACAAATTGAAGCAAGAGCAAAGACAAAAATAACAATCCATAGTAAATTAAATCCACCAAAATAAGATAATAAATCTCCAATTCCAGATACTTCAGTCTCTTCTGGAATTAAATCTGCTCCAGGGACAGGTGGAACCAAAGACTCTCCAGAAATCGCAAAGAAACTAAATGAATTAAGAACCGTCTCATAAAAATAATCTTCTTCATTTTCCCTCACGAAATAAGTATCCAATTTTCTCCATTCTTTTGAACTTTCACTAAATTTATACATTGAAACATTTTCAGTTTCCACACTATTTCCAGAAGCCCAAGATTTCAGAACTTCAATATTTACAGTAGCTTTTTCCAAAGTTTCAAAGTTCTCAGTTTCTATTTCCAAATATTTGTAAACAATTCCGGGAGCTTCAACAAAAACATCTGCTGGTTTAGCATGATATTTTCTTACAGTTATTTGAGCTTGTGTGGCTTCTTCACCAACAACAAGTCTAATACTATTAATTCCATAATCTTCTTCGAAATCAGTCATGATAACAGTTCCACCTTGAGATATTAAATCCCATGAACGTATTTTTTCTATAAAGGTGTAATTAATAATTACACCATATACTTGAGGAGTAGAAGATGTAGATGCACAAACTCCACAATCAGAACTACAAGAACTACAAGTTTCTCCAGATTCACAAACCGCATCGCCGCAAGAAGCCTGTCCATAAACTCCTGCCCCATAAGCTCCAGCCCCATAATTCGCTGCGGGTAAAACAAACGGAATTACAAACAGAATGGTAAAGATAAATAAGATTATTTTTAGATTTTTCATTTTCTTCTTTTCAACGTTATTTGATTTTCCATTTATTATATAATCAAGAATTTAATCTTTTTATTTATTGATTTTTGTATATTCATTTTATTTATGACCTCTCGTGACCTTTAGGTTATTGTTCTCCAAATGCTATAACATTATTATAAGGATCATCAGTTGCAGTTCTATCAGCTGTAGATGTAACAAAAGCTGTAAGTAATCTAGCAACTGCTACAGTTGGTGCATTATTCTCATCTATATTAATTTCCCTTGTTCCACTTCTTCCTGTGTTCGTTGATGTTGTAGCAACAACTACATAATTTACGTTTGCAAAATCTCTATCCCAATAAACATTATATACTCCTGTTGCTAATCTATCAACACATTCTACATTAAAACTATCTCGGATTGTACAAGTAGCAGTTCCGCAACTTCCCCCAGTTCCAGAACAAGTAACACCATCAAAATTAACCCAAGCTTTCGGCAATGATTTTGCATAAAGAGTATTTTTTTCAGGGGTTCCACTTTGAGTTATGTTTCCGTTAATTGTTAAATTCCCCGTAACATTCAAATTACCTGTAACATTAACATTTCCTTCAAAGGTTTGATTATCCAAAGTCCTGTAAGAACTGTTTGTTGCATTCCAATTTGAAGTTAACATCAAAGTTCCATTTCCAGCAATTTCCCAAACAGTGTCATTAAAATTAGTAACTTGAGAAGATGTAATCGAAACATTTGTCCAATTATTTGAAGTAATGTTCCCATGTCCCCCTTCTGCAGTATGTTCTTGTGATAAATAATTATTCAAAATAATTCCCCAACTTCCAGAACTCCCTCCAACAGTTGGTAATGCTCCAGAAGCAAATCCTGTAATTGAGAAATCACTCTGCATTAAGAATCCCCCAATCAAAATTCCTATCAAAAGAACAACAGCCAAAACCAAAACTTTTCTAACTTTTTCAAACTTGCTTTTTTTGATTTCCCGTTCTCTTACAATTTTATTTATTGATTTTTGTATGTTCATTTACTCAACTCCCTTATTTCTTCGAGAATCGCTTTTGCAGGATCTTTTAATTTGTAAATGGTTTTTCTTGCGTCTTCTTGAGACATTTTAATTTCAAGCCAGCCAGATTTTCTAAGTGCAGAAAGAGTAACAGAAATAGATTTGTCGTCGGTAAAAATCTCACTTGCTTGTTCTTTAGTAAATTCCTTTTCTTTAAACTTAGTCCAGAGTCTAGAATAACGCTTCATAATCCACTCTGGTAAATGCTTTGTCATATGTATAAGCTATAAACTTATTAAATAAGCTATATACTTACATAAGAAAGCGTACTTATAAGGCTTTTTATTATATAAAAATTCAGATATTGCTTAATTCCAATCTAGAAAGTTTTAAATAAAATAAATCTATGAAATTATTATGGAAAACAAGAATATAAACATCACAAGAGATGAATTAGATGATTTTATGAGACAGGTAGAAGGGTTAAAATCAACTATAGAAATCCTACAAGACAAGGAACTGATGAGTCAAATTAAAG
>CAZJVQ010000049.1:0-5790 GCA_964549605.1 Candidatus Woesearchaeota archaeon
TACTACTACTTATATATATAATATATAATATAAATATTTATAATATAAAATAAAAAAATCAAAATCAATTTTTTCTTTATAAATATTTCCAATCGAAACCAAGGGGTCAGGGTCTTTCCCATTCTTATTTAAAATTCCTTTAAAAATGATTTTGAGAATTAATACTAACTTTTATAAAATAATTAATCCTTTTTATCATATGAAAAGAGGTTATTTTGTATTTCTATTATATTAATAATTAAAACATTTAAAGAAGGACTATCTATTGCAAGAGATGTTAACTCAAGTCAACAAGCAACATCATAAAACCAACAAGTATCTGCTTGATTATTCATTATTTTTTACGGAAAACTTTATAAATTATTTCTATCTGAATTAAACATGCAAACTAAGAATCCTTATAGCTCCCTTCTTGGAAAAATGATAGTCACCAAAGAAGGTAAAAGACTTGGCTTTGTAAGGGATTTAACTTTTGAGACAAACTCAGGGGAAATAATCAATATTGTGTTAAAAGATCCAACACCTTATATCAAGAACCTTAATTTAGAAAGAATAAGCAACAGTGAACTCTTAATACCTTATAATTCAATAATTGCTATCGGTGATTTTGTAATTGTTTCTGAAGAAGATCTAATTTAAAAGGGATTTTTATGATATGAGATTTGATCTTTATAATGAATCTTTTACTGAAAAACTTTTAGATTATTCAAAACAAATGTTCGACGAATTCTCTTCCCTTTATTATTCTCTAAAATTTGATAAGAAATTTTTAGAAGCTTTATTAAAAACCTCACAAAAGAATTAAATTAACCTCGAAATATTTAAAAACAGAGATTTTAATAGACTAATATGAAAATTGTAGGTTTTAGTTTCAACAAAATGTCTGTAGAGAAGAATGCAGGTGATTTTAAAGGAGTAAAAATAAAGAACTCCGTCGATGTAACTAATATAGATTCTGTAAAATCTGATATGATCAACCAAAAAGAACAATTAGTTGGTGTTGGATTCAAGTTTGAAGTGGAGTTTGGAGAGAATATAGCAAAAATACATTTAGAAGGGGTTGTCCTTCTTTCTTTGGATCCAAAAGAAGCAAAAAAAATGGTGGATGGCTGGAAAAACAAAAATTTAACAGATGAATATAAAATACCTCTTTTAAATTTAATCCTTAGGAAATCTAATATAAAAGCTTTAGAGTTAGGGGAAGATTTTAATTTACCTCCACATGTCAGCTTACCAACCCTAAAGGCAGAATAGTTAAGAATTTTTTATTGATTTAAATCTTTAAAATTTTTCCTTCGAAAAACTATTTAAACTAATACCGAATAACTATTTAATGAAGATTTCTCAAATTAAAAGAGATAAGATCTCTGAACAAATTTTAAGCACATTATACTCTAATTTTCCCCAACCATTATTTACTTCTAAAATAGCATTTGAAATAGCAAGGGATGAAGAGTTCGTAAAAAAATTATTGATAGAATTAAAAGAAAAAAAACTAATAAAAGAAATCAAAAAGAATCCAAAAGGAATAGATTATCTCCGAAGATCCAGATGGAAGATGGATGAAAATATTTACCAAAAATATAAAAACTACCAGTTTGGTTGATTTAAATGGATGATGAAAAGATAAAAGAAGCTTTTCAGAAGGTAAAACAAGACATGAGTTCTTTGAATTCAGACCTGATTTCTATAAAAAATGAGCTTTTAGAGTTAAAAAACAGCTTAAATGAGTTAAAAGTAGATTCGACACAAATCGAGAAATTTAAGACATCTTCGACACATTCTTCGACACATAATGATGTTTTTAAGCCTTTAAACACCCAAAATACACCTATTTCCATAGGAAATGAAGGGGTTCCAACAGACAGACAGACAGACAGACAGACAGACAGACACATCGAATTAGACACAATTAATGAGGCCGCAGAGATTTTAAACACTTTAGACAATGTTAAGAAAGAGATTAGATTAAAGTTCAAGAGGCTTACAGATCAAGAGATCACAATCTTCTCTACAATATACCATCTCGACGAGGAATTTGGATTCTCCGACTATAAAACACTTGCACAAAAACTTGCTCTCACTGAGAGTTCTATACGTGATTACGTCGGGAGATTGATCAAAAAAGGCATTCCTATAGAGAAAAATAAAGTAAACAATAAGAATATTCAACTCTCAATTTCATCGAATCTCAAAAAAATAGCTCCACTATCAACTATTCTTCAACTAAGAGACTTATAATACTTTTTCGTTTAACCGATTAACTAACTGAGAGAGCCCTATTTAATAATCTCACCTTCTCTAATTTATTTTTATCCTCACTTTAAACAATAAAAACCCCAAATTTAACCCTATACTTCTATGATTTTTTTCATTTATTCTCTCTAACTCTCTCTTTTCTCTATTTTTTATCAGTTTTCCTGATCTTTTTTATCTTTTTTCTTATTTTTAACTCTCACTTTCGCCTTTTTTAGCAGTTTTTCTTTCATTTCTTCAGGTATGTATACTCTTTTTTTACCGTTTTTCTCAACTATTTCTTCTAAAACACCCTCACTTTTCTGCTTTAAGGTATTTATTTGACCCCTTATTGTAGCCCTCTCTTTTCCTAAAACTGCAGCAAGATCATCATAACTTAATTTTAATTCGGCATTTAATAGAACCCATAAAATTGCTCTTTCAGATATTGAAAATTGGTCTAAATTTGGTGTTTGAACACCTGTTTGTATGGGTGTTTGAACAGGATAAACAGCTGTCTGTTTATTGAACAGCTGTTTGGGTGTTTTAAACACCTGTTGAGGTTTCATTTCATTCATGAAAGAAAGGATATTTTTAACACCTTCAATTTCTTCTTTCATCGACGCTAATTCCTCTTTCAAGTCTTCCATATCTCTTTTTTGAAGATTTTTCTCAGAATCTAGGTGTTTAATCCAACCTCCAACACCTAGAATATCTTTTTTTACAGATTCAAAACCATTTTTTGTATCTTCTTTTAGCTGTTCAATATCTCTTTTTTTAGAAAAAAACCAAATCATAATATATATTACAAAATAATGTTTAAAAATGTTTTCTTTTTCGACGGTGAATTTTCAAAAAATCTATTTGTAAAATTTATTTTTTAGTGAAAAATTTTGGTTTTTTAACAAGTATTTTTTTATAAAATCTTTGAAAAACAGCTAAAAAGTTGGATAAACAGCTGTTTAAACAGCCTTAAACAGCATAAAACTACTATTTCCTAACTAAGTTAACCTTAGTGAACAACCTGGCCCACAATAAAAAATTAATGAAAAAATTATACCAAATTTTTATAAATAATATTTTCCACAATAATTCATGAGGCGATCTATTTGGAATTTTATTGGAAGTAAAAATATCAAAAAAGAATATCGTAGACAATTAAAACTTCTGATAACATTCACTCTGGGGTTCACAATAGCATTCACTTGGCGTCAAACAACATTTGATCTTTCCCTAGCCTTAGTCTCTTTTGTGACAAAAATAAAAAATAGCTCAACTCTGAGTATTCTTTCTTCAACTTTAATCACTGTGGTAAGTGTGGTGTTGATCTACTTTTCTTCTCATTGGCTTAAGGAAAGGCATGAATTTCACTGATAAATAGCTGTTTAAACAGCAATTAAGCTAACCTAAGTGCACAAAATAACATACAAATATTTAAAATAACTAAAAACATCTAATATAATGGAAAATATATATGATTCTGAAGGAAATTCTATAAGAATTCATAAACTTTATACTGACAATAGTCTAAAAGGCACGGAATTTGAGTTTTCTAGTATTTGTTTCATAGAATCTTACAAAATGAGAAAAGCCCCTTTAGGGGAGGAATTAGTAGCACGTTATGAAAACGGACTCTTTAGAACTTTGAATTCAGCTGAAAATCTAAGACTCATTGGAACAAAAAATGCTGAGGGTGATGTGACTTTTGAAAATATAAAAACGCATTCTCTTAAACCACATATTCAAAAAGAAAAAATGGAAGAATATGGAACAACTGATTTAGATGAAGTTCTCAAAGCTAACCTAAGTGCACAGACACATCCAGAAGATTGGGGCCCTTTCGGAAAACATCCCAATAAACACGGTGGAGATCCCCCTCATCCAAACAAAAAGTACTGATTTTTCCTTTAAATTGGCTTCCTTCAGTAATGGTTCGCACAAGATATATTGTACGAACCCATGAAAATTGCCCTTATAGGCACTAAAACCACGAGATATTAACTTCGCGTTTAGAATGTCTTTTTGGTGTTAACATTTCCCTTTACGGAAAACTCAGCTAAAGGCGAGTTTGGAGGGATTGCTTATTTATTTTTATTATTTAATTTTTTTATCATAAAGATCAGAAAATAATCTAATCAAATAATCTGTAAATAAAACTATTTGTAAACAATCTTCTTTTGTTGCTCCACGTCTAGCATGACCTCCTGAATTTCTCAACCACAAAAATGCAGATCTAAATAAAAAATGAAGCCCCTCAGATTCTCCTTTAGACTTCCTATTAAAAATACCCCTTGTTTTAGCTTCATCTACGAGTCTAACGCCAGTAGTATTTCCATCTAAACCTAATTTATTCCTAATAAATTCTTCTAAAATTAAAATTGAATGGTTAATCTCTTTTGAATATGGTTTTTTAATTTTACAATCTTTAGCCAAATCTGGGAAAACATTAAATTGTGAAAAGGGTAGCTTAAAAACATCCACATTTTTTTCTTTTGATTCCTTTATAATTTTATCACTTTTTCCTTTTACTTCAATTCTACTTTCCCTAAAACATTTTTGTGAATTCACATCTAACCAACTCCAAACAGTACCATTTCTTTGTCTAGCCATAATCTCTGCAGCAGCTCCACGAGGGATACCTTTTTCCTTACATAACTGAGATAACCTTGCTTGTATGGAACCCTCTGCCCTTTCAGAAAAAAGTTTTTTTAATTTTGGAAAAATCCTATGGTCGAGATTTTGTTTAACCATCTCAAACTACCTTTTTGTACCCTTTACCAACTTTGATCAATAAACCCTCAGATTCTAGTTTTTTCCAAGTATTAGAAATGGTGTTTTGGGCAGTTTTTAATTCCTTGACTATTTCTGTTTGGCCTTTGACACCAGTTAATTCAAAAATTTTTCTCTCAATGGAATTCAGCTTCCGAACCCTCTCATTAATCTTATCTTTAACTAAGAATTCCATCATTTCTCTTATTTTTTTGATATCTTCAGTGCTCATTTTTTCTTCCCTCTGTGTTTTCTTACCCTCAGCGTTGCTTCAGAAGGACCAATAATCTCAAGAATTTCTGTTTGATTTAATCCTGCATTTTTCAAGATAGTGGTTTGTTTATTTCTATCATCTTCTTTCAAAGTAATTGCTACAAGTATAGCTTCCAATTTCTTATCAATTTTTTTAAGTATATCTTCTTCACTCATTTTTTTTAGCACCTTTCTTTATCCATTTTCCCTTAATATGCTTTGAGAAGTTGCTTGGATCTTTATCAAGTAATTTTGCAGTCTCAGCGATCCCTATACAATTTGTAGCAATTTTTAATTTTTCTTTTTCCTGAGCTTCAGATTTACAATTAAGCAAGATCAAACACTCTAATCTTTTCTTAATATCCTCTAAAATTTTTTCATTCATTTTTTATTCCACCCTTTTGTATATCTAACCCCACTTTCAGTTATTCCAACTATTGGCGCAACTTCTATAGAAGTAAAACCCATCTTCTTTAAGGCATAAATTTTACCCTCTTTATCATTAATGTTTTGAATCGTAAGCAAAGCTATGAT
>CAZJVQ010000050.1:0-5728 GCA_964549605.1 Candidatus Woesearchaeota archaeon
TACTTATACTTGTACTGTTACTGATGTTGCTGGAAATTCAGCGAGTACTACAAAATCTTATCAGGTTAGGAGTTATGGTGTTCAGTCAGGGGGAAGTGCAGGAAGTGTCGTTGATTCAACTCAAAAGAAAATTACACTTACAAAAATAACACCTGGCGTGGCAACTATAATTAAGAATTTTGCCCCAGATTTAGCTGTTAAAACAATATCTATCGAAGTTAATAACGAAGTTAAAAATATTAAAGTTACTGTGACTAAATCTGATGGGAAACCCGCACAAGTTTCAAAAGAAAGATCTGGAAAAGTTTACCAATACTTTGAGGTAAATGCTACTGGTTTGGAGGGTAATATAGCTAAAGCAACAATGAGGACTAAAGTTAAGAAATCTTGGGTTTCAAGTGAAAAGTTAGGAAAAGAAGATGTTTTGGTTTACAAGTTTGATGAAACTGCAAAAGAATGGAAAGAACTTGCAACTACTTATGCTGAGGATGATGAAACCTATTATTACTATGATGTTGAATTGGATTCCTTTAGTTATTTTGCTATTGGTGCAAAGTCTTTAGTTGAAGAGACAACGGAAAGTGCTAAAGATATTGCAGCTAAGAGTAATTGGACTTGGTATGTTGCCTTGATTGCTTTGGCTGGTTTAGCGGCATGGTATTTTTTCTTTAGAAAAAGACAATAAATCTTAAAAAGTGATTTGTTTTTTTAGAAATATGTCTCTTGAAAAATTTGCTATAGATTTTGAAAATCGAGAGAAACAATTGGAAAATATTCTTAGGTGGAACATGGAAAGACGTACACCCATGTTTTATAGAACTAATGATCTTTTGCATTCTCGAAGGGTTCATTTTTTAGTTAAAGATATTCTTCCAATTCTGGAAAAAGTTTATGTGGATGATTTTAATGTTGACAAATCTTTGTATTTAGCTTTGGTTCATGATGATGCTGAGATAATTACTGGGGATGTTCAACTTTATTATAAGGATAGAATGAGTTCTGGAGAGCAGAAAAAATTAGTTCTAGAAGAATCAAAAGCAATAGATAAATTGGTAGAAAAGTGGCCTAAAAGTATTGGTGAATTTTCTTATGGGGAACTATTGTACAATGCACTTCATAAAAATTGTTTAGAAGCAAAATTTGTTTCTTATTGTGATAAGGTAGATGGTTATTGCGAATCTTTACATGAGATCTTTGCAGGAAATCCAAGATTTGTTGGTGCTTCTCAATCATATGTTGAAAAATTAATGGACTTCCCTAGAAAATTTCCCGAACTTTCAAAATTGATCCCTTCTTCAAAACATCCCTTGCTTGAAGCACCAAATTTTTTGGATACTGAAAAAGTTCTTGAGAACGCTAAATTTCATACAAGGGAGAGTATTAAAATACCTACTGGTTTGTTCCATTATGATGTATGGAGGGAATTGACTCTCAAGCATTTTGGAGAAGAACCACTCATACAAGTGAAAGAGTATTAGAAAATGGAAAATTTAGATTATATTAAATTAGTTCAAGAAACTGAGATTTGTAAACAATGTACAAATATTGTTGTTGGTAAGGGAAATTTAAATGCAGACAGAATGTTTGTTGGCGAAGCTCCGGGAAAGAATGAAGATGAACAAGGATTACCTTTTGTTGGTGCAGCTGGAAAAAATCTTGATAAACTTCTTGATAAAGTTGGATTGAGTTTAAAAGAAATTTATGTGGCCAATATATTAAAATGTAGGCCTCCGGAGAACAGAGACCCCTTTCCAGAGGAAATAAAAGCACATACTCCTTGGTTAGTTGAACAAATAAAGCGAATAAAACCAAAAGTAATTTGTTCTCTTGGAAATTATTCAACTAAATTTTTCCTTGCAAAAGGAGATGTTGATAAGATGAATGAAGTTGTAGGAATTACTCAATTGCATGGGAAAGTTAATTTAATGGAATTTCATGGGTTGAAAATAAAATTGATTCCTTTGTTTCATCCTGCTGCAATAATTTATAATCGAAGTTTAATTGATGATTGGGAAAAAGATATGGAAGTTGTTAAATCTGAAATTAAATCAAAACTTTAGTTTAAAATGTATGATCCTACTAAACCTTATAAGAAAGAAATTTTAGAAACTATAAAAAGAACCTGGAGACCTGGAATGCCTCCGACTTCTACAGATGGTATTGGTTCTAAAGGAGTTTATCATTGGAATCAAAGAACTTTCCACGAAGCTGTTTTGGATAGTTTAGCCATGAATTTAAATGATATACTGGTAATGCGTTCAAGACCTATTTATCTTCAGAATCATATAATGCTGCCTGAAGATGATGGAGAAGCAATTTTAGAAATTGTTGGAGCTTTTGAAAAAGAATGTGGGAAAAGAAAAATTGCTATTACTGGCGGGGAAACTTCAATTCATAAAAATCTTCATGGTCTTGAAATAAGTGTAAACATTATTGGAGAGTACATTGATAAAAAACAAGATAATTTCAAGATTGGAGATTATTTAATAGGGGTTGGAAGTGGAGGATTGCATTCTAATGGATTTACAAAAGTAAGAGAGTTATTTGACAATGAGTTTAGGCAAGATTTTGTTAAACCAACAATAATTTATTCAGATGTACTTCTTGATTTAATTAGTAAAGTTGACGTTAGTGGAATGATGCACATTACTGGAGGAGCCTATACGAGACTTAAGGAATTATTGCCTAATTCAGATGTTGTTATAACAAATAAACATTTTTTGTTTCCTCAAGAAATTTTTTATGAAATGTATAAGAAAGGAGTTTCAGACGAAGAGATGTACAAGATATTTAATTGTGGGGTGGGTTTTGTTTTGTTTGCAGAAAGAAAAAATTTAGAGAAGATTACTTCTGAATTAGTTACTTCAGGACTTAAAACAGATATTATTGGAAGGATAGTTAGGGGAACTGGAAAAGTTAAAATAGATTCTATGTTTAGCGATAAAACAATAATCTTATAATTATTTTGAGAATTTGATAAATTTATAGTGAGCGTCTTTTGTTTGTTTTTTACAAGTTGAACAAACTTCTTTTAAAGTATATTTTTTACACTTTTCACATTTTCTTAATTTCATTTTATATAACTAATTTATAGAAAAGATTGCTTTCTTTTTTCCAGCGATTTTTTCCAATTCTTTTGAAATTTCTTGAATTTTTTGATCAGCTTTTTTTATGGTTTCAGCTTCAGTCTCTATAGAATAAACTCCTGCAGATAAATATTTTATTTTTGCATCCTTAACTTCTCCAAGAATTTCTTTGATTATTTTTATTCCTTCTGATTCATTTGTTTTCAAATTTATTTGTTTTTTTATTGTGGATTTTTTCTGTTTTTGAGATAATAATATTTCAAGTATTTTTTCTGTGTCTTCTTTTCCAACCACTTCTTCCAATTTTTTAGGATTTTCTTTTACTTCTTCAATGAAGTCAAATAATCTTTCTTTTTCAGTTATTTTTGAAACTATTTCTTTAAATTTTTCTTTTAGAACACTTTTTAGAACACTTGAATATCCTTTTTCTTGTTTTTGTTTTTCTAGAACTTCTTTTTTTTCTTTGGGAGTAACTCTTCTTAAAGACAAGTCATAATTTTCTCTAGAAACTCTTAGTACTTTACAAACAATTTTCTTTTTTGGAACAACGTAATCTCTTAAGTTTCTTATTCTTCCTGGAGCGATTTCGCTTATTACAATACTTCCGTCACCCACTCCATCTATATTTACAAATACTATAGTTCTCTCTATTCTTTCAACAGTACATAACACAAGGTCCCCTGGTTCTAACATATTTTATCTAGAAAAAGCGTAGTTTTAAAGCTTATTATTGAACTTTAAAATATTTTTTTAACTTCCTTAGTTGAGCGAAAATTCTATCTTTTTCCCTCATTGATCTTTTGTCCTGTTTGTTTTTTGCATAATGTTTGACTATTCTGTTAAGTTTAGTTTCAACATTTTTTAGATCAGGGTTAACATATAATTCTTTTTCTTTAAGAATTTGCGATATCGTTTTACTAAATTCTTTTGAGTGAATTCCTTCTTTTCTTAATTTTTCTCCTATCTTTTCAGAGGTAAGTCCGCTTTTTGCAAGTTCCACAACTTTCTTTTCAAAGTCTGCGCTACTAACTTTCCCTGTTACTTTTTCTTCTTTCTTTGTTTCTGCTTCTTTTGCCATAATAGTATGTGGAATTTTTATTTTTAAAGCTTATCATTGTAATAAAAAAGATATTTAAACATAAACTCTCTAAAACTTATATGGGAAAATCTATAGGGATTTTGAGTCTAAAAGGTGGTGTGGGGAAAACTTCGATTACGGCTTCTCTTGGGGACGCTGTTTCAAGTTTTGGAAAGAAGGTTTTACTTGTAGATGGAAATTTTTCTGCTCCTAATTTGGGATTGCACTTGAATATTATTGATCCTGAAATCACTTTGCATGATGTTTTGAATAGATCTGCAAGAATTAATGATTCAATTGTTAGTTTGGATAATTTTGATGTAATTCCCTCTAAGATTTTTACTAATTTGAAAATTAATCCTTTTGATCTTCGGGATAAATTAAAGAATTTGAAGAACAAATATGATGTAATAATAATTGATTCTTCTCCAAATTTAAATGAGGAAGCTTTGGCAGTTATGTTGGCTTCAGATGAAATTTTTATTGTGACGACTCCAGATAGGCCGACTCTTAGTAATACTTTGAAAGCAGTTAAATTAGCTAAACAGCGAGGGACTCCTGTGACTGGCCTGATTTTGAATAAGACTTATAATAAAAGATTTGAGACTAGTTTAGAGGATATAGAGAGAACTGTGGAGGTGCCTATTTTGGCTGTAATACCGCACGATATTGACTTTTCTAGGGCCTTGTCTCAGTTTACCCCATTCCATTCATATAAGCCAAATTCTAAGGCTGGAGAAGAGTATAAGAAATTAGCAGGAATTTTGGCAGGGGAGAAATATAAACCTAAATTTAAATTTAGAAATTTAATGAATATTACTCCAAAGAAAGAAGAGATTAATCGAGAAATTTTTTATGATGAATTATTTAAGTAATTAGTTTATTAATTCTTCAAGTTTGTTAACATAATCATTCATTCTTTCATTAATTTTATTATCTCGTTTAAAATTTTCTAATTCTTTTTTGGAGTTGTTGTATAAATTTTTTGCTTTGGTTTCATTTAACATATCATATCTCAAGATTTTTTCCGAATCCCTATAAATTTTTGCTTTATTTTTCCCTTTTTCGGAAAAATATATTTCATCTGGTTTTCCATCATGATCTTCATCTATAATTGAAGTGCTTGATGAATGGAGAAAATGATTATCGTAGTTAAAGATCCTTAAACTTTCTTCCCCTGTATTTTCCACTTCATATTTCTTTTCAGTTCCAGTTAACTTTGAACTGTCTCCATTTTGTTTTAGATTTTCTACTTTAAACTTAAATCCTCTTCTTTTTTCCCAGTAAATATCTAAACCAGTGTTTTTCTTTTGGAATATTTCTTCTTCAGGAGTTTTTTCAACATTTTGACTAATTTCTTTTTTAACTTGAGGAGTTTTTTCAAATTCTTGATAACCAATTATTCCTAGAACAGATATGCTAGCCGCTGCAGCAACAACTAGGCCTATTTTTTGCCCAATCTTTTTCATCTTTCTCCTGCTTTTCCTTAGTTTTTAAGAATTATTGTGATATAGCCCCGCCCGGATTCGAACCGGGGTCACAAGCTTCAAAGGCTTGTATCCTT
>CAZJVQ010000051.1:0-5712 GCA_964549605.1 Candidatus Woesearchaeota archaeon
AATTAATTTTTCACATTTACTTAGTAGTTTTGATTTGTCCCTTAACTTCAAACTAGTATAATCTTTTTTTATTTTCACCATTTAAAAAAGTGAATCCCCTATAGATTAATAACCTTCCGAATCCCGGTCGGGGCGTAATTTTTATCGTCGGTAAAATAGGGTTTTTGATAAACCTGAGCGTCGAAATTATGTTGTTTTAGCTCTTGAAGGATTCTTGACTTAGATTTTTTCTATTTTTAATTTTGGCCAAGTTTTTTCCCATCCTTTTTCTTCAACTCTTTTTTTGTAGAGATCTAAATTTTGATAAGGGATTGGAATAGGACGAACAATCAGATTCATCAAATCCTCAATTCCGTGAGGAGCACAAATAACTATGGAATAATCTTTTTCTAATCTTATACCAACACATGTAGATATTTCACTCCAGTAGGCTATAGATTCGGATGAAGAATTTATTTTTGAACGCATAATGCTTTTTCTAGCTTGGTTTTTTACTTCCCACATAAGAGATGGGTTAAATTTTCTTAATTCATTTTCGGATTCCGTTTCTCTTTTTCCTGACGTATCTAAAATATCAAAATATGCTACATCGATATCTTTTATATTAGAATCTCCCCCATAACCATGTAAAACATTCCATACAGTATTTCTTATTGCTCCTGCTGCAATGTACCAATCTGGAAGTTTTAAACTTCTTACGTTTCTTAAAGCCTCCATTAGCCATTCTTCATTTTTAATTATTTGAATGAGCTCTAATTTAGAATTTTCAGACATGGTTTTCATAAAAACTTAATATTTTATTAAGATTTATGTATTAAATCTTCTGCCCCATATAATCCCTGTTTGGTAGTTTGATGTCCGGTCGAGGCGTTCTCACACATTGGTACATTTGGGATTTCTAAAAAACTAATTCAAAAAATTCCTTATATCTTTTAATTTTTTTAAGAATTCTCTTCCTTTTTCAGTAATTTCATAATCAACCTTCATATGCCCAACATCATGTTTTTTGATAAAGTCTTTGCCAGTTAGTTTTTTAAAAACAGTTTGAAGTGTTGTATGGCTTACTTTTGTTTCTTTAAACATGGAAGTGTATTTTGATTTTCCCTTATTTAATGTTTCAAGAACACTCAAAACACACCTCATTTCTGCAGTATCAAAAATCATAAAAATAAAATAAGAATATTTATAAATAAATGCTACATCGTTATATCAGTGTATCGCTTAATGGATTAAAACATGGATATCATTTCACAAAAGACTTTAAAACTAATTGAAAATTCTGATGAACCTCTAGCAACAAAAGAAATTCAGAAAAAAATTGGAAAATATATAAAAGACATAACAAGAACAAAATTATTCTCTAGACTTAATAATCTTAGGGGAGAGGATTTGATTAAAGGAAAATTTCTTAAAGGTGGAAAAGGCACGTGGATTTGGTGGAGAAAAAAATGATAAAATGAGAGTGAAAAAATTTTTATCTGAATTAGGATGTTTTTTATTTTTTGTATTGGTTCTATCTAATTTCGTAACTTCCATAGAGATAGATAATTCTGAAGAAAAAATTTTCTTTGATATTAAAATAGTTGAATTTAATTCCCCAGTTAAATTAGGAGAATTTTTTGAATTTACATATTCTTTAAGAGGAATATTCAGTATGGATGAGGATATAGGGATAAAATTTGGAATTGAAAAAGATAATGAAATAATTTCCTCTGGATTGGATACTGTTTATATTGGAAATTCTAAAGAAAAAATAGAAACAACTAAATTATTTTTGCCAAGTACGGTCGAGTCTGGGATATATCAATTTTATATTGAATTAAATCATGATGGTTACAGTGCGAAATCTTATAGAACTATTGAAATAGAAGTAAAAGGAGGGATTGCAATAATAAATCCTATTAAAATTGAGGGAAACTTTAAAACTTATATAATCGCTTTTTTGATAGGGCTATCTGTGTTTATTTTATCCTTTATATTTTATTTAGAAAGAAGAAAAATTAAAAAAGAAATTATCCAAGAAAAACAGTTGATTATAAAACATAAAATTTCAATTTTAACTCTTATTTTATTTATTGTGTTTGGTTTTTTAATTTATTATTTAAATTTAGTTGAATTCATTGCAAAGTCTTTTTCTAAAATAAACCTTATTTATATTTGGATGCTTTTCTCTTTGATCAGTTTGATAATAATTTGGTTAAATAAAAGAAAAATTCTAAGTTATTTTGAGAAATGGAAAAACACAATTTCTCACTCTATTTCATTAAATAAGATATTAATGAAACTTTTTAAAAAATCAGAAAAATAAAAACAATATTCAAAACCCTCTTCTATAATTCTATGCTCGGTCAGAGCGTTCCCACTAACTCTCAAAAAAATAAAAGAAAAATAAATTAATTTTCTCTTTTTCCCAAGTTACGTCGGGAAAAATGAGATCTAACTTTCTCTTAAAGAAACTTCTTTTCGAAAAACATCTATATAAAAATTCATCCTCTTTATCTCACTTGCCAATGTTTTCCTCTTTTTGATAGCCTCTTTTAGCTCTGATCGAAGTTGTATCAAGACTTCCATAAAACCAAATAGTATTTTCATTTAAATACATGCAGAGGCATTCTAAAATAGATACACCATGCTACTCTTTTCAAAAATAACAACATATAATCTTTCAAAAGGAGTAAAAGAAAGTTAAGATTTTAGTTTATTCTGCACAATCAAAACACTTTTAAAGGTAAGAATTCTATAGTAATTGTTTGACTTCGGTTGGACATCGGAAAGGAAAACTTCGGTTTTTCTTTCCACCTATATTCTCTAAAACATTCGCAATAATTTTTAAAGTGTAAATAATTAATATCAATAAATGAAAGGGGGTTTAAGATGGCATACACACCAGTAGAAATAATTGCTTTGATAATGATTGCTATTGCTACAATAAAAATAATTGTTTTGATGATGAAGCCCATGTCTTGGATGAATTTTGCTAAAAAATTTTATTCTAACACAAAGGCCATTCAAATCGGTTCTTTAGTTTTAGGAGTAGTAATACTTTATTATTTATTACAAGAGATAACCATTGTTCAAATCTTGGCAACAACAGCATTCATTGGAGCATTAATAGCAATGGGACTTGCACCGCACATGGATTTACTTATCAAAAGATACGAAGCACAAATTAAGAAAGGGCAAATGTGGAAAGACAATTTGATTTACTCTTTAATTTGGATTGCGTTGTTAGTTTGGGGAGCAAAGGAACTTTTCTTTTAGTTTTTTCTTCCTTCTTAGGCGAAGCGTACTTGTGCCCTCTCGTGACCTTTAGGTTATGGGGTTATGCCTAATCGTTTTTATTTTTTTAATTTTGTTTCTTAATTCACAAGTTTTATAAAGAAAAAATTTATCAATTGGGAATGACAATAAGAAGAACCTTAGGAATTCTTGCTGCAACGAGTTTGATTGGATTAGCAGGATGTGATGAACCAAGACCTCTTCCAAGTAATTATATTGAAGGGGAAGTAATAAAAGAATTTGGTAATTTGACAAGAGGACTTGAAAAAAATCCAAAATATAATGGGATTGTTAGTTATTCTAATGAAACTGTGAAACTCGGTGAAAAAACGTATGGAGTAATTGTTAAAACAAATAATGGAAATTACACTATTCAATTTGATGATCAATCTGGGAGCCCAGGACCAAAAACTAATGTGAATCTTGAAGCGACAATTGAAACTGGAACAAGGATAAGATTTCCTACAGAGAATCTTCCCGTAGGAAGAATTGGAAATAAGGTAGGATTTTCAAAAGATCGTATTGGTTATATGGATCCAGATGATATTGAAATACTAAATAGATAATTTATTTCAAAAACTTAAACTTCTTAACAAGTCTCTGTTTTACCCACCAATTTTTACAAGAAAAAAGGATTTGAAGAAGACGATATTGGATTTGTTAAAAAAATCTAATTTTGTTTCTTAATTCAGAACCTTTATAAAGAAATGACCTTTAGTAATATTAGGAAAATATCACAGATATTATTATCACTTTCACATTTACACAAGTTTAGCGATTGTTAGCTTTAGTACAAAAGAATGCAAGATATTTTTCTATGAACAAATAACCTGAGTATATCTTAAGGAATTTGTCAGAAATTCGAAAGAATTTCTAATTAAATAACAAAATACAAAAAAATGGCAAAAATAAGTCCTGTATCGATAAAATACATGATACATGCAACATTTACCGCAGAAGGTGCTTTAGAGAAACCTGACATAATCGGGGCGATCTTTGGGCAAACAGAAGGATTATTGGGTGCTGACCTAGAAATGAGGGAACTTCAAAAAGAAGGGAAAATCGGAAGAATTGAAGTTGACTTAACTAGGGAAGGGAGAAAGACTACTGGAAAGATAAGCGTTCCAACAGCTTTAGACCAATCAGAAACCACTTTGATAGCTGCAGCCGTGGAAACAATTGAAAGAATTGGACCAAGCGACGCCCAAATAGAAATAGTAAGAATCGAAGATGTTAGAGGCAGTAAAAGAGATTATATCATAGAAAGAGCCAAGAAATTAATGGGAGAAATCCATGGAACTACTGATTCAAGGGAAATTTCAAGAGAAATCAAAGATTTCACTAGAACTTCAGACATTCAGGAACACGGAGAAGAAAAACTTCCTTGTGGAGATCTATCTGGAAGAGAAATCATAGTAGTTGAAGGAAGGGCAGATGTAATTAATTTACTAAAACAAGGTATCAAAAACGTAATAGCAATGAATGGAACAAAACTTCCAGACGCAGTAAAAGCATTAGGTCAAGAAAAAGACTTAATCTTATTTGTTGATGGAGACAGAGGTGGAAGATTAATAGCAAGAAATGTTGTTGATAACACAAGAGTTAAATCCATTGCAGTAGCTCCAGATGGAAAAGAAGTTGAAGAGCTAAACGGAAAAGAAGCCTTAATCTGTTTAAGAAAAACTGTTTCAGTTGGAGAATTCTTCAGAGAAAGGAGATTCTCAAACGGATATTCTGAAAGGCCTGTGGAAGTAACAACTCCTGAAGTAAGTTCTGAGCCAGCTGAACTAAGTAATGAAAACAAAACAAAGCTTAGAGAAGTCTCAGACAGCATAAAGGGAACTGGAAAAGCAATTGTTCTAAACGATCAATTTGAGCAAATCAAAGACATTTCAGCAAGAAGCTTAGGAACAGCCCTAAAAAGAATAGATGGAGCGCATGTAATCGTTATTGATGGAACTGCAACACCTTTAGTAATAAAAATTGCAGAAGAATCTGAAATCAAGGTAATTGCAGCAAGCAATTTCTCGACGACAAGTTCAAAAATTAATTTATTAAGTTTATAATTCAAATAGGGGCTTCGGCCCTTATTTTTTCTTTTTTTTACATATTTACTCGCTGTGACTCACATCAAGTACCAAAAAGTGTTGTCACCGTAAAGTTTATAAAGAAAATTCAGTACGCTGGATTAATTAAATCTATATAAGATATGACAAAATGAATTTTAAGAAACTTTTAGTTTCTTTTGTGATGTTGGTAAGTACTTTGTTCTTACTTAGCACCGTAAGCGCCGTTGTTGCTACAAATGTAGGAGTAACTGTTGACGATGTTAATGCTGCAACTGCTAGTGTTATTGCTGGTGAATTAGTTACTGTTGAAGTAACTTTTAAGGCTAATAATGACACAAGTGATGTTGAAGTGACTGTTGAACTT
>CAZJVQ010000052.1:0-5528 GCA_964549605.1 Candidatus Woesearchaeota archaeon
TGAGAATATGTAAAAACATAGGTGAGAAAAAAGATAGAATTCCTAAAATTAACCAGAATTCGACTCCATGGAAAATTAAAATTTCATATTTTAAATTCTTCTTTTCTTTTTTGGAAAGCAATTTATTTTCATGGAATTTTTTTAAAAACCAACGATAAGAATTTCTTAAACTAAAATCTTTTTTCAAATAAACATATAGTAAATAATGATCAACATCAATAAAAAAAGTAGAGAAAATAATTAGTAAAAAACCAGTTAAACCAATATTAGGAAAAATAAGAAATAAAATAAAAGCAAACAAAGATCCGAGAATCAAGTGCCGAGAAGGAAACATATTATTTTCCTAATTGCTTAGAAACATCAGCCAAATCTTTTTTTAACTCATCAACAGCTTTACCAAATATTTCTTCAGAACTTAATTGACCAAAAGATTCTATTGTCAAAATTAAACCTTGTTTGGGAATTATTTCAGCCTTTTTACCATGTTTCTCAGCTATGTTTTCACAAATATCTTCAACTTGCTGTTTTTTATTATCTAAAACTATAACTTTCCCACCTTTCTCAGAAACATCATTATTCGGGCAAGCTTTTTTGATTTGATCTGCAAATTCTTTATCAACGCGCAATTCTGTCAAGTTCCTATAGAACATTAATCCTGGAGAGAACTTAGCATGTTCAGCTCCTGTTCCAGAAACAGTTGTAGCATTAAATTCCAATTCTTGCCCTTTATTCAAATATGTTATTGGGATATCATCATAAACTGGGCTAGTTTCTCCAGATAGTTCAGAAGAGTAAACCATTCCTTCTTTATTTGTGCTTAATTTTAATACAGGATTTTTCTTCAAAGCCTTACTCATCTTCAAAGGGATCAATCCAATTCTATGAGAAATTGTCTCATCATATAATGGGGAATCATTTTTGATTAATTCAATTTCGTCAACAGCGATAACTGGAATATGATTCACGTACCTTCTTATAGCATTAGCTAAATTTTCACTCATTTCTGTTTCAAATACAATTTGGTTGTTGTTTTTTTCTGCAAGTTTCATTATACTCTCCTTCCTCTTCGTCCGCCCTTCTTCTTTGGACCTCCCCTAGGGACTCTTGTGGTATCCAAAATATTTACTATTTTAAACCCTTCCCTTGTAAGACTTTTGATTATTGCGTTAGCTCCTGGGCCTGGAGCAGGATTTCTTGTCTTAGCCCTAATTCTCACATACAATGATTTAACATTCAATTCTTTTATATTTTCCGAAATTCTCTTAGCGATGAACATGGCAATTGTCGGATTAGCCTTAAGTCGATCGTGTTTTGTGACCATTCCCCCAGTTACTTTTGTTAAGGTTTGTCCAGCCATATCTGTAACATGCGCAATTGTATTATTGAATGAAGTGTAAATATTAACAACTGCTTCAAATTCTTTCTTTTTCTTTTCTTTACTTGTGATCTTCATGGCATTAGTTTCAACTTTTTCTTCCTTAGGCTTTTCAGAAGTTTCTTCCTTCACTTCTCCCACTTTCTCTTCAACAACTTCTTCAGATTTTTTTGTTTCTTCTTCATTCATCTTGTTTTTCCTCCGGTTTATTTTCCTCAACTTTTTCTTCAGAAACTTCTTCTACAGGTTCCTCTACTTCACCCTTATCTTCCAAGATATCGGAATCTTCTAATTTTTCTTCTGGAACAACTTCTTCTTTTGCTTCTTTTTTAACAGGCTTCTTTTTTGGAACTACAACTCCACCTTTCAAAGTTATTTTATTTTCGAATTCTAATGGAACAATATAAGATGGACTATCTACAAGTTTGCCTCCAACAAAAACTTTCTTGTGTGTTATAAGTTGTCTAGCTCCTTTAACTGTTGTGGCAATATTCTTATCTACTAAAATAGTTTGAAGTCTTCTTTTCAAGAAATCAACTTTGTTTAATGAAAGGATGTCAGCAATAGATTTCACATTAAATCCTTTTTTATTTAATCGAGCGTATAATGCTTGCTGTTCTTCGACATCTGCAGAAATAAGTTTCTTAGCTTTTTCCCTGATAGATTTAATCTCAGATTCAGATTTCCAAATTTCTTTTTTATTTTTCAATCCAAATTCTTTTTTGATCCCTTCTTCTTCTATTAATCTTGGTTTGTCAAAGGGCCTTTTAGGTCTTGAATATGATTTGTGTTTTCTTTTCATTATTTCTTATTTTTCTTTTTAATTCCAACACCCCTCATCCTATTCTTTCTAAAGTTCCCTTTTGTTCTTTGACCTCGCACAGGCAGTCCAATCAAATGTCTCAATCCTCGGTAACTTTTGATATTCTTCAATCTTTTAATATCAAATTCTTTTCTCAAATCTAAATCAGTACCAGTAAGATGTTTATCTTGACCAGTTTCAAAATCAAATCTTCTGTTAAGTAATCTTGCTGGAAGGGTAGGATTCTTTACAAACTCCACTAATTTTTTTGTTTCTTCATCCGTCAAAGAACCAATTTTTTTAGTTTTATTAAATCCAAGACTTTTACAAATGGCATTAGACATTGCCCAAGATATTCCTTTGATTTTAGTCAAGGCTGTGTATAGTCCCATCTTTCCTTCGATGTCTTTTGACATGATTCTTACTACTCTATCTTCGTCTCGTGCTGTTTGTGTTTTTTCTTGTTCCATTTTATTTTGTGAATAAATTGTACCTTTCGAATTCGGTCAATTCTTGAAATATTCGTTTTTCAATTGCTTTTTCTGGGAAAGGAAGATTTGGAATTCTTTTCTTTATATCCTCGAAAGACGTGAATTCTTCTATTCTTCTTTGTTCCACAATGTCTTTAGTGTATTTTTTTCCAAGTCCTGGAAGCAACTCGATTTGGTGTACTCGTTTGTTTATTGCTTCGGCCTTATTGAAAAAATCAACATATTCTTGTTCTTTTCTCTTAACTGCTTGCTCTATAAACTTTTCTAATTGTGCTTTTGCAGATTCTGTCAACTTTTCTCTTGGCAATCTTCCCAATATGTAGTATATTTCTTCTCGCTTACCTTCTCCGATATATACTTTCTTGTCAATATCTAAATGCACACCTCTCCTAGGGACTAGCTCTAATAAGATTAAGTTTTCCTCCCCTATAGCCTGTGCTATTGGAATCATTTTTCCTTCCAGCGGGTAACCATGTGGTAGATACTCTAATATTATCGCGTGTTCTTCTTTTTGCATTTTCGTTATTTGTATTCTTTAATTGTGTCAAGTATTTTTTTTGATTCGTCTTCATCCAAGCTTACTCCCATAAAAATTTTGTTTAAATCTTCTACTGTATCAGGAAATACATCAATTACTTTTGAGATGTGTTCCGGCTTCAATTTCATTAATTCAAGTCCTTCTAATTTTACTCTAAGTTCTTTTGCTTCTTTAGGTTTCAATGTACTAAATTTCTTAATGAATTGGAATATGTCTGATTCTTTGTCTTTTGTGTATTCAAGTACTTCTGCCATACTAAGTGATTGATTATCTTTTATCATTTTCCTGTGTGTGTCTTATTTTTCTTAAATGTATTGGTTCAATAATGTGAGTCTTTTCTTTATTCTGATCTTTAATTTTTACAACATAGGCCTTTCCACGCTTTGATTCAACCTTCCCAGTTCTTCCTTGAAGTCTTTTTGGAAAATTTGATGGAATGGCTAAGTCTTTGACTACTGCTACAATTTCTCCTTCTTTAAGTTTTTGAAAATACTTGCTAAAAGGTATTTTTCCTTTCTCTCGTATTTTTTTTCCTTTAGTCATATTTTATTCACAAAATTCTCATTTAAAAAGCTATCTCAAATAAGAAAACCTTATAAATCACCATTCTGCCATTATATTATGATAATTCCGGTTAGATGTTTTTCATGTGAGAAGCCTATAGCACAATTATGGGAAGAATACAAGAAAAGAGTCGCAGAAGGAGATAACTCAAAGAAAGTTCTAGATGAGTTAGGACTTGAAAGATTCTGCTGCAGATCAGTATTTCTAGGGCACACAGATCTAATCGAATTAGTTTCTAAATTCAAAAAAGCTTAAAATGTCAGAATATTTAGCAAAATATACTGGGACTGCTCGCGAATACAGTTTGGGTGGAACTGGAAAAACTTATACTTTTTCAAAAGAAATTTTAATTCATGCAAATGATGATCCTTCTGCAAGGAATGGAGCAAAAGAGAAAAAATTAGAAATTGAAAAAAATTTACTTGAGCCAAAAATTTCTTTAGTTCGACTTATAGAACCAAGATATCTACGTTTGGATTAAACTATTTAATTTTAAACTTACTTTTATTTTCGCATTGATCACAAGTTATTCTAATAAATCCTGCTTTTACGTGAATGCTCGGATTCACGAAAGGATTCAAACATTTCTCACAAAACAACCTTCTTTTCTCACCAAGTTTAAGATTATATTTCATTGCCAAAGTTTTTATTTTTTTAACTTCTTTGGAAGTTTTATCTTCAATATGTGAAAAGAATTTTTCGACTTCTTCTTTAGCTTCTGTTTTTGAAAGTTTAGTTCTCATTAACTAAATAAGAAATAAGATTTTATAAAAATATTGAAGAAGACAGCTTGATGATTTCGCTTCTGTTCGGAAACTACCGCCATCAACATGAGAAGCTTAACTTCTGTGTTCGGAAAGGGAACAGGTGTTTCCAACTCATTATGACCGTCTTCAAATTTAACTATAAGAAAGGCTTTTTAAATCTTACCAATTCAGTTTTTTTGTAGTAATTTATTTAGAATTCTTGTTGAGGAATTTAGTTTCTTTTTCAGAGGAGTACAGTAAAATTTTATGCTGTTTTCCTCAAAAAAAGATTTTTGTTTTCTCCATCTATTTGAATAAACTGTAAAAAATATATCTGGTTTTAAACGTAAAAGGCACCTTTCAGTTGATAGCTTGCCTGGAGGACACAAAACAACACAATCAACGTATTTTATGGAATCTAAAATTTTTGCCCTCTGAATTTGAGGATTAATGGGCCTCAGATTCCCCTTTCTTTCTCTTATTCTAGCATTGCTATTCACTAGAACAACAGACATGTCTCCTTTCGATTTTAGACTTTTGAGGAATTCTATATGTCCCAAATGTATTACATCAAAGGCGCCACCTCCACAAACAATTTTCTTATTCTTCCAATTTTTTCTCAGTTTTGGTAAATCAGAATATTTGATTATCATGGCGATATTGATTAAGTTTTAATTCAAGTTTGTTTGCAAACCATTTTGGGAAAATTTCTCTTCTTATAAATGCGTTTATAACCTCTCCGTTTTCATGAGTTTGGTTAAATTTATCACATGCCTCATTAGCTAAATCCACGACCCCTTTTAAATAATCATTGAGTCTACCCTCCCGATTAGTATAAATTACTGATGCTAAAAGTATTTGTTCAAAATAGAAAGGTATTGTTATTGGGTTGTTTTTTTCATCTAAGATCCATGAAGAATAATCTCTGAGCCAGTATTCTTTCCCTTCAATAATCTTTGATTCATTATTGACGTCAAACCAAAATGGCACTCCCTCAAAAGTTGAAAAGCGT
>CAZJVQ010000053.1:0-5493 GCA_964549605.1 Candidatus Woesearchaeota archaeon
TTAGGTGGTAAAAAATCAGCGCCAAATTCCTTTACTCCAAATAACAGAGGATTTATCCCAGTTGTTGCGGTAAATGCCCATATCAAACCTCCAGAAATACCTGCAATCCTGCCAATTCTTCCAAGGCTTCTATCTCCACTAGTTCCTAAAAGAGTACTTAAGAAATCACTAGAATCCGATTCCGGATCTTCCCCTTCTGCAAGACCCATACTTTCAGTTACGGCATTTATAGTTTCTTGATCAAGTTCTGCTGGAGGAACAACTACTCCTGGCAATATGTTTGAGTATTCTTTATAATTTGTCCAAGAATATTTTCCAGGAGCCCTACCATTTGCTCTAGAGGTTAATCTTGATCCATCATCACTACCATATCCTTCATAATTTACATAACTTCCACAATCCCCCAAAGACACACAAAAATTATTCATTTGTTCTGAAAATCCCGCACCCTCACAACCACAATTATCTTTACATTCCCAATCATCGTGTCCAATAAGTGATTTAATTCCTTGAGCATAAGTAACTGGGCATTCAACAGTGGCAAAATCACAATTTATTTGAGAAACACTCGTTTCTCTTAGGCTATGTCCTATTGGATATTTTGCAACACACCAACTAAATCTAAAATGACTATCTACATCAACATTTTTTACAATACAGAAAGGATCATTATTACATGCATTTTCATTTTCCTGATCTACATTTCCATTATCATCATTCAAAGGATTATGGTCTCCACAATTTGCTCCAAGATTACTAACACATTGAGCTGAAGATAAATCTCTAGTTTCTCCCTCTATAACTTGCTCTTGACAAACATTTGTTCTATATGCACCACAAGAATTCGTTTCAATTTCTCCGTTTAAACATTCTAATGACCAATGCTCACTTCCAACTGTATCACTTGAAATTTCATCTCCATTTTCTAATCTCTTTCCAATACTCCCCTCATAAACACACCAACTTTCTCCATGTCTCCTTGTAACTGTATCTCCAAACTGATCTTCAAAAGTACAATCTAAGTCTTTACAAATGTGATCTTCTTCCCCTCCATTAACACCTTCTCCAGGTTCTGTATCGGAACAAAAACTTCCAAGGTTCCTATTACATTTACCACTATCTCTAGACTCCTTGTTTCCTAAATTTCCCAACTCATCATAACTATCTGCTTTACTCAAAATTTGTCCATAATTCCAAGACCTATCTCTATTAGAATCAAAAATATTTTCCCTGTTCCCATGATCATCAAACCAATAAACTTCATCTTTTCCTGGAATACATCCAACAGTTGCTTGTTGTTCATAATCAATATCATAGTCAGTTTTGATGAGTTGATTGGAACATAATAACCCCGAATAGGGTTGCCCCCCTCTATTAACACATTCTCTTACAGTAGTGAATGTACATACACTTCCCAAAATACAAGCTCCTTCAACAAAATTTTCTGCTAGAAGACTACAACTAAATTCATCATCAACCATTTCATCAAAATACCCTTCATCTTGTTCACATTCAATTTCTGTTTTAAGTCGAGCATTACTTCCCTCAATACAACATCTCTTTCTACATTCTTGAATATCATCCATTCCAAGATCTTCCCATACTCCCTCTCCATCCAAACAAGCCGCTCTAGGAGAATTTTCCAAACAAGATAATCCTCCCTCAACAACACAAGTTCCCATTTCGCATTCATTTGTGTCAGCACACTCAACCATAAATAAATCTTGATCTGATTTACATAATTCTAATTGAGCATCTAATGTAGCCAAATCCTGACATAATTTTCCATCATCCATTTCGTAACAACATCGAAGGCTAAGGCTATTAACACCTACAGCAGAAACAGTTCCAATTTGTTTTATAGATAAAAATCCAATCAAAAAATCAAGACCAAAATCAATTAAATCATTTAACTTTTTTTCCTCGACAATTTTCTCGTTCAAAAAATCAGAATCAGTCAAGAGATAAGCATTTGAGAAAGTACCGTTAATCAATAGAATAATTTGTAGAATTGCAAATATCCCCAAAAAAACATTCGCTTCTTTTTTTATTTTATTCAATTTCATTTAAATCACCAATGAACATCCCCTTACGGCAAATCTGAATTTCTCAGAAGTGTAAGTATTTTCTACAGTATAAATCTCTGTGAAATCTTCCATCCTAAACAAATCTATTTCAAATTCAGGATACATTAATCCAAAGCCTCTTCTTTCAAAGTAACAATAGTTTGATTCTTGATTAATTATTTCTTCTACAACATTTAAAACTTCATAAATTCTACTAGGAATCACAACTTGGAAATTTTCTTGAATTTTGGTTTCTCCAGCTTTAGTTAATACGACTTTTGAATATGTTTGTAAAATGATTCTTTTTGAAGCCAAATCAATTTCAAAACCATTCAATCTAGAATCCTTTCCAACTTCAAATCCTTGTTTATCAAAACTGTCTAACATATCTTTAAAACAAGCGTAAACAACATCAGATATTTCCTCTTCAATATTTTTTTGAAAGTCTGAGAAAAATGTCGGCTTTTGGACAACACAAGGTCTGAAATTATTTTGAGTATAACACAAATAAGAAATATTCCTATAAATCCCTTCATCCATAAATTTGAACTTTAAATTATTTGGATTATTAAAATAACCTCCAAAGATAGCAAGTTCATTTACAGCATTTTTAACTTCATCTTCAAAACAAACATTCAAAAAAGAATTAACATCTGCTTCTTTTGTTCCCCCTCCGACGCCTGGAATAATTCCTGCTCTAGATGCAAAAAACAATGCTACAGAAGCAACTATTAAAATTCCCACAATTATAAAAATAGTCACCTGCCCCTTTTTCATTTCACTAATAGATTTAATAGACTTATAAAACTTTTTTTATCTTGGCTTTTTTTATTTTATAATAGCTTTTAATCGGCTTCTTCAACTCTTGGAGCCAAAATAAATGACAACTCCATGTGTGGAGTTTTGAATTCAATTTTCAAAGGATGATCTTCTGCAAATTGTAAAGATGTCTTCTCACAAATTTTTGCACCTTTCATAAATTTCTGCAAATATTCTAAACTATATTTTGATTTTGAATTTTCTCCCTCAATTTTAGCTTCATCTCCAGAAAATTCAGACATTGCAGAATTCAAAGATTTTGCTTCAACAACAAATTTCCCATCCCGAATAATAAACGAAACGGCATCCGCAACAACTGCACAATCTTCAATCGATGAAACCAAATCCACAGAATTTATTTCAATTTTTGAAGAAAATTCCATTCTAGAAACTTTTTCGTAAAAATCAACATCCTCGCTTTCAATTTCAATAAGGTTCAAAGTAAAATGTCTCTTGATCCTATCTTCTATCTGTATACTAAGCAAGTTTTCTTTTTTCTCTAAAATAAGAGAACTTCCTGCTCCAGATCTTTTCAGAATATGTTTCAAATTATCTAAATTAACTCCCAAGACTTCATTTCCAGATTCAAATTGTGAAAACGCACTTCTAGGAATCTTAAAACCAACCATTGCAACATTTGCAGGATCAATAGCACTAATACTCAAACCGTACTCATTAACCTTTATTCTAACTTCAGTAACCAAATCAGAAATTATTTCTATAGCTTTCGACAATAATGTTGGGTTTTCAAGCTTGACTAGCATCCACCTATATATTAAGTGTATTTTAAAGGATTGTTATTATGTAGTATAGAATAATTCTTATAAACTCTAGCTCCAAATTAAATTATGGAGGCGAAAGAAAAGAGGATCAGACAGATGACTTCTTTGTACTATTCAAAACCAGAAGTACAAAAGGCAATTTGCGATTTTTCTCAAAAAAGAGAACTAGTTCCAAGATATTTTGATGGTTTTGGAAAACGTCCAGATTCTGTACAATATCCTGGAGACATTTTCGAATTTGTAAGAAAAGGAGCAACTTCTTTCCATTGTTCTGAAGAAATTTGGGAAGACCCAATGAAAATTTCTTCTCAAAAAAATTTAAACGAAATAAGAGAAGGATGGGATTTAGTAATTGATATAGACTGCAAATGGTTAGATTATAGCAAATTAGCGGCAAAAGCTATTATTAAAGTATTAAACGAGCACCATCTAAAAAACGTGGGAATAAAATTCTCTGGCTCAAAAGGATTCCACATAATAATTCCTTGGAAGGCATTCCCAAAAAAATTAGGCCAAACAGATTTGAAAGATCGTTTTCCAGAAATTCCCAGACAAATTGCAAAGTATATTAGATTCGAATCAGAAAAAAAAATGAACGAATTACTTCCTGACGATTTTTATTCACAATTCAAAGATGTAAAAATAAAAAGAGGAAGAAAATGCAAAGTATGCAAGGAAATAGCAAATACTTACGATTTAATGGAACTAAGTTGCAATTTTTGTAAAACAGGGGAAACGAGAAAAGTGACGCCAGGATTAAAAAAAGTTAAACTTCCATGCATGACTTGCAGCAGATCTTTTGCAGTTAAAGAAATCACAAGAATATTTGATTGTAAAACTTGCAATATTAATTCTAAAAACAAGCCAGACAATTTCTCAATAGGGGTTGAAGTAGACTTATTTGAATTAATGGGATTGGATTTAATTTTAGTTTCTCCAAGACATTTGTTCCGTGCGCCCTATTCTTTACACGAAAAAACAGCTTTGGCAAGTGTTGTGTTAACTCCAGAAGAACTAGAAAATTTTCAACCCCGAGATGCAAGTCCATTAACTGTTGAGGTAAAAAACTTCATGCCGGAAGTCGAAGAAGGAGAAGCAAGAGAATTATTTATTCAGGCTCTTGATTGGTACAGAGAAAATCACAAAGAGGAAGAAGAAAAACCACACGTTGAATATTCAGCAATAAAAATAACTAATTTATCAGATAGTTTCTTACCTCCCAGCATAAGGAAAATTCTTGAAGGTATGGAAGATGGAAGAAAAAGAGCACTTTTTGTTTTGGTCAATTTATTTCGTTCAGTTGGAATGGAAAAACAAGAATTGGAAAAAAGAATTAATGAATGGAACAAAAAAAACAAACCTCCTTTAGACAACAATTACATAAACTCTCAAATTTCTTGGAGCTTTAGAAACAAATCAGCACCACCCCCAAATTTCGATAAAGATTATTATAGTGGAATTGGAATCACTCCAACAGATGAAGAATTAAGATACAAAAATCCAGTTACTTATGTTATAAAAAATTCAAAACTAAAAAAGACTAATTTTAAAAAGTAGAATTGATTATGCTTAACATGAAAAAGAGGACGTTGCTGTTTAGTGTATTCGCACTAATATTTTTCTCATCATTTATAATTGCATTAGAAGCATGTGAAGACGGAGATGTAACTTGTAAAACCAACAATGCATATGAATGTTTAAATAACAAGATTGACGCAAAAGGTTGCTCAGCACTTTCTTCAAGCGAAAAAGTTTTTTCAGCACTTGCAACAGGAGATTGTAAAAGTGATTTAACAAGTGATTCTAGTTTCACAACGGATGTAAAG
>CAZJVQ010000054.1:0-5461 GCA_964549605.1 Candidatus Woesearchaeota archaeon
ATAAAAAGGAGGAAACATCAATGGGAAAAATTATCCACAAGAATGTTGTTACAAGAAAACCTGGACATTTATACTATGTAGATGGACAAGGTAACGTCTGTGAAGCAGTTATGGCTAGAGGAGGAAGGAAGAAAAAGAAAGTTGCAGCAAAAAAGAAGCCAGTAAAAAAGAAAAAATAAGCTTCGAAATTTTTTAATTTTTATTTTTTAATTAGTTTTATATATCTCAGATTGATTTTATTTTTATCAGAAAGTTTTATAAAAGCTTATTTTATTTGATTTTTATGAAACAAAATGATGAACTCTCTACCCTTAAGGAGCATGAAGAAAGAAAAGACAATAGGGAAAGTGTAATGTTGTACTCTTTCATCCCCCAGTTTGCATTAAGACTTATTCCTAAGGAAAAATTAGAAGGGATGTACCACAAATCCCTTGATGCATTTAGTGAAACACCTCAGTTCTCTTTAAATTATGAAGACGTTTTGAACTCTGCAATAAGACTTGAAAAAGAAGCTATAAGAAGGAATTTTGAAAAAAAAATAGCAACCAGTTGTACTAGTAGCGCTAAAGGCTATGTGACAGATATTGACACAACCATCCATTACGGATGCCCTCTCCCAAAAATTTAATTAGTTTTATATATCTCAGATTGATTTTATTTTTATGTCAATCATTTTAGGAATAGAGTCAACAGCACATACTTTTGGTATTGGAATTGTAAAAGATGGGAAAATTATTTCTAATGAAAAAGATCCTTACACAACTGAAAAAGGAGGAATAATCCCTATGGAAGCAGCAAGACATCATAAAGAAACTGCCAAGGAAGTTTACAAAAAATCAATCAAATCTGCAAAAATAAAAGAAGAAAATATTGATGCCATATCATTCTCTCAGGCTCCAGGTCTCGCTCCTTGTTTAATTGAAGGAATAAAATTCGCAAAAGAATTATCTAAAAAATTAAACAAACCATTAGTTCCAGTTAACCATTGTGTCGCACATTTAGAAATCGGAAAAACAACTGGTGCAAAAAATCCAGTAATGCTTTATGCTTCTGGAGCAAACACACAAGTCATTGCATATGCTTCAGGAAAATACAGAGTTTTCGGAGAAACTCTGGATGTTGGAGTTGGAAATTTTATAGACAACTTTGCAAGATATTTGGGAATGGGATTTCCAGGAGGCCCTAAAATTGAAGAACTTGCAAAAAACGGAAAAGATTATATCGAACTTCCATACAAAGTAAAAGGGATGGATATCGCTCTATCAGGAATTCTAACAAACCTCAAACAAAAATTTGAATCAAAATCCCAAGGGAATGACTCTGGTGAGCCTAAATATTCTAAAGAAGATTTAGCTTACTCTATGCAAGAAACTGTTTTTGCGATGCTTGTAGAAACCGCAGAAAGAGCCATGGCACACACTGGAAAAAAAGAATTACTTCTTGGCGGAGGAGTTGGATGCAATAAAAGATTACAAGAAATGTGTGAAATTATGTGCAAAGAACGCGAAGCAAAATTCTTCGTTCCAGAAAATTCTTTACTAGTTGACAATGGAGCAATGATTGCTTTCTTAGGAGAAATAATGTTCAAATCAGGAATCAAATTCTCTGGAGAAGCTGCACAAGATTTAGACATCAATCCAAGACAAAGAACCGATCAAGTTGAAGTTAGTTGGAAGAACAAGAACCTTTAAAAAGAAAAATTTTCTCACATATTAGTCCGATGAAATAAATTTGAGGATTATTAATTCTCAAACAAAATACAACAAAATGGCTGACGTGTATTCAATAATAGAAAAGGCAAGAACCTCTGGCAAAATAGAAAGAGGAACTAACGAAGTTACCAAAGCTATCGAGAGAGGAACCGCTAAATTCGTAGCTTATGCCGCAGATGTAGAACCTAAAGAAATCGTTCAACACATCCCAGTATTATGCAAAGAAAAAAACGTTCCCTGTCAAGAAGCAGACAGTAAACAGAAATTAGGTATTGCCGCTGGAATTCCAGTTTCCGCATCAAGTATTGCAGTAATAGAAACAGGCGATGCAGAATCAGAAATTAAATCTATTAAATAATAAAAAAATAAAATGAACGAAAATAGAGAAAACGATCATGTCTTAATGGTAAAGCATGGAGATAACCCAAACGCTCCAGCAATTATGTTCTACACTGGAAGTAAAGAAGGAGCTAATAAATATAAAGGAAAATTAGAACGAGAAGATGTTAAAAAAAATTTAAAATATGAAATTAAACCATTCACACAATATTTGAAAGATCTAAAATAAAATGGCAAAATCACAAAAACCACAAAAGGATAAGACTCAACAACAATCCAAGAAAGGTAGCGACAGAATTAGCTCAGGCGAAGCAGTTCCGGCACTTGTTCAAGAACTTTTAGGGAGAACAGGATTCAGAGGAGAAATCACTCAAGTTAGATGTTTAGTTCAAAAAGGAAGAGATGAAGGAAGAGTCATGAGAAGGAACGTTAGAGGTCCTGTAAGACCTGGAGATATTTTAATGCTTAGAGAAACGGAAATCGAAGCAAGAAAAGTTAAATCCAAAGTAACAAAAGGAGCGTATACATAATGGGAGAAACTAATTTGAAACACATCGGAACTATTTGTAATGAATCCGATTGTGATGGAAAACAACTAAAAGAAAGATGTTTTAATGAAATTTGTAATAGAGAAGATCTAAGTTCAATAGTGAAAGGTCTTGAGGAAAGATTTGGAGAAAATTATATTGGATACCAAGTCACTAATGGAGAACTATATGCCCAAATTTATGTTCAAGAAAATAAATATCCTGAAGAAGGAACTCATATGATTTCGGACAGAGGAATACTATAAAATGTGCGCAACAGACAACCAAGATAATGGAGCATATTATATTCCAAGAAATGTTATAAGAAGTGACAATTACAGTACTTTTGTAAACAATTCTTATGGAGGTTACAATGCCTAAATGTGTTTACTGTGGAAAAATGTATGAACCCCCAAGAGGATTAACTGTAGTTACAAACAAAGGGAATATTCATTATTTTTGTTCTTCAAAATGTAGGAAAAACAAAGAACTTGGTAGAAGAAAAGTTCGTTGGATAGAAGCCAAGAAACCGCTTGGAGCAAAAGTCGCTAAGAAAACAAAAGCCAAGTCTAAATCTAAAAAGAAGAAAAAGAAATAAAAAAAATTATTTATTTTAAATGGTTTAAAAGTTCTTGCTTTCTTGATTCACTTTTTTTAACACCACTTGCTATTTCTGCTTCAATTTGAGAAAGATAGCCATTAACTTTAGTTTCTGCTAATTCCATTGCCACAGTATTATCAGGATAAAAAGATGTTGCCATTTCAAAATTACCTTTCTTATCAATTACTGTCACTTTATCAACCCTGTTATTGGTTTTATCGAAAAAATAATTTACTTTTACCCCACCTAATTTCTGTGCAGAAAAAATAACATCAGTTTGATGAGATCCTCTATTAGTCCGATTTATATAACAAGGCGTAACTGATTCATCTCCATTATCAAAAGTTGATTGGATATTTGCTCTAGCAAAATCCGATGTATTTGTTTTATGTGATCCATAGTTCTGCGCAGCTAATTGACAAATCTCAATATCGGATAATTGATATCCTGGGAGTTTTCTCAACTGTCCTGCCCTTTCAGTAGAAATCTCAAAAGGCTTTTCAATTTTAGGTGCTGTAGAAACATTTCCACCAACACAACCAGGAGCAACAAGTGCAGTTCCTAAAGTCAAACCAGTAGCTACTTTTACTGCCCCCATTCCAATTTTTCCTATTAAATTTTTTATCATTTTGTTTTAATATCTCTGAACTTGAAGAACCCTTCCGTTTGGCCTTAAACGAATATCTCCCCTCACATATAAACCAAATTCACTTGCATCTGAGAAATGAGGGTTATCAAGAGATTTAATTATCTTTCTTGCTTCCCTTATGAGATCTTTATCACTGTTTCTTTTGGCTGTTGCCCCTCCATAAAAAAGCTTATCTCTTTGATATGCATGAAGATAATTTGAACATCTATCCCCAATATTTGCCAAACATTCAGGCGCTTCAACAGAAGTTCTAGCCGAAGGTCGTCCATTAATTGGATGTGAAGGTGCTAGATATCTTGCTAACATAAAACCATCATCAGGAGTTGATATTCTGCCCCCAATTATATCTACAATTATTTCTTCTCCCGTTCTCTTTCTTTTTAAAATTCCAAAAAGTCTTTGTATTATTTTCATATAATTCTATAGGCTCAATTCTTTATAAATCTTACTATTTGTTATTACTTAAGAATGGTAAATATAAATAATAGAATTAAAACTGAAATTATTTTATTCTCGAAAAAATCTTAAAAACCAAATTCAAGGTTTTCTCGTCTTAATATAGGCAAATTTATGCAGCAAGGTTTTTAAAGCAAAATTGCGTGAATAGCATACAGATAAATTAAGAAGGAAAAATTATCCTTTTGGCGATACTTACGCAAAGTCGCTTTCTATCTGAAATTTCAAAATGGCTAAACAAGATTATGGGGCTGAATCCATTAAAGTATTAGAAGGACTTGAAGGAGTTAGAAGAAGACCAGCCATGTATATTGGCTCGACAGGTAAAGAAGGCCTACACCACTTAGTATATGAAGTAGTAGACAACTCAGTTGACGAAGCTTTAGCAGGACATTGTAAAAAAATAAAAGTCACAATAAATCCAGACGGTTCAGTAACAGTAGAAGATGATGGCAGAGGAATCCCTGTAGACATGCATCCTCAATTAAAAATCCCTGCAGTACAAGTAGCTTTAACAAAACTTCATGCAGGAGGAAAATTCGACAAAAAAAGTTACATGATTTCTGGAGGTTTGCATGGAGTGGGAGTCTCTGTAGTAAATGCATTATCTAAAAAATTAATTATTGAAATAAAAAGAGATGGAAAAATACACAAACAAGAATACTCCAGAGGAATTGCAAAAACAAAATTAATAGTAATTGGAAAAACAACAAAAGAGGACACTGGAACTAAAGTAACCTTCTGGCCAGATGAAGAAATTTTTACAGCATTAAAATTCGATCACACAGTTTTAGAAACAAGATTCAGAGAAATAGCTTTCCTTAATGCGGGATTAAAAATAAACTTAGAAAACACAGAGAAAAAAGTAAGAGAAGAATTCTTCTATTCAGGAGGATTGATAGAATTCGTAAAATGGGTAAATAAATCAAAAGAAGTTATACATAAACCAATTTATTTTAAAAGAGACATTCAAAATATTCATATAGAAATCTCAATCCAATACAATACAACTTTCAGAGAAACAATATATGGATTTGTAAATACAATCAATACCATTGAAGGTGGAACTCATGTTTCAGGTTTCAAAACAGCTTTAACAAGAGTTATCAATGATTATGCAAAAAAAACTGGTGCATTAAAAAATGGAAAAAATGGAAGTGAATCTTTTACCGGAGAC
>CAZJVQ010000055.1:0-1007 GCA_964549605.1 Candidatus Woesearchaeota archaeon
TTGAGCCAAGAACTTAATCGCTTCCTTTAATTTCTCATCAATTAAATCAGTATTGAAGATTGCTAACCCATCTGCCCTTCTTCTGTAAACAAATGGCTTCATATCTGGAGTTACTGCCCTCTTACCAATATAAATCCCAGTTTTAACATATTCTTCTAAGGGAACAAGCATGTCAGTTTTTTTCTTTCCCTTAACTTGCTCTTTAAGGTCTTCAGTTTTAGTTTCATCAACTTTTCCAGAAAGTTTCTTAACTCTTTCCAAAAGAGCTTTTTTCCTAGCCTCTAAATCTGGTTCAGGATTTTTTTCAGTTTCAAGTGATTCTAACTCAGCCAATTCTTCTTCTTTCTCTCCAAATTCTTCTTCATCTTTCTTGTGCCCTTCAGGGTTTTCAGTTTTTTTCTTAACAGGTTTCTTTTTCTCAACTTTTTCTATAGCTTTCTTGACGGTTTTTTTAACTTTTTCAGCATCTTCTTCAATAACTTCTTTAATCTTTTCAGCGCCTTTCTCTATTTTTTCCTCAATTTTCTTAAGAACACTTTTAGTCTTAACAACATCTTCCTTAATCGCTTTTTTTACAGCTTCCTGGCCTTTATCCGAAGCCACTTTAGCTACTTCTTTAGAAAGATTTTCAACGGCTTCCTTTCCCTTTTCTATATTTTCTTCAATATTATCAACAACTGTCATAAAGAATGAGAGTAATTTCTGTTTTTAAGGATTTCTATCAGCTATTTGCCCATTTTGAATACGCTTTCGAGCATTTCATACATCCTTTTCTCGGTTTCATTTTTCTTAAGATTCTTTTTTTCATCAAAATCCTTTGGCCCCATGAACACAGCACCAGGATGTGTAAGTATTCCAAAGTAATTCAAAAGAGTTGTCAATTGAGTTTGAACAGCAATATAACTTAAGGTTCCTCCAGCAACTACAACAATTCCTGCAAACTTTCCTTTCAGTGCTTTATAATCTGCATGCTCGAACAAATTTTTAATAGCAGAACTAAAAGAGGC
>CAZJVQ010000055.1:1017-5004 GCA_964549605.1 Candidatus Woesearchaeota archaeon
ATCTTTTAATGAGTCAGTTAATTTTTTACTTTTTTTACTATACTTTGCCCCGAATCCCACAAAAGGTTCAACCTCTCCTTTACTTATGTCAAGAAAATCTGCATCAGATTTTTTCTTCGCACATGCAAAAGCAAGCTCCGCAACTTTTTTAGTAAAACCTGTTTTTCTAGGACCCCCATTTATCACCAAAATTTTCATATTTATACTTAAAATAATCTTAATTATTTAAATCTTATCAAACCACCAATTATTTTAATCTTTAATCAGTATAGGTATATGGAGAAAAAAGAACTAGCTGAAATTTTAAAGAGAAGGATTAAGATATGCGAAACTTATGAACATCAAGAACCAATGGGTTATGGGAGATGTGAATATTGTTTTAGTTATCTCAAAAAGAAAACCCTCAAAATGATTACTTTCCAGTCATTTTATTGCAAATACTTACCTGAAGAAAAAGATGGTCAAAAAGTAATTGATTTTGAATATGGACTTAAAAGACTTGAAAAAGAATTAACAAGGCTTTTAGACTAAATTTTTCAGCGTTTTCTCATAAGATTAATTAATGTTGAATATCCCTCTTTCTGAAATATTTATTTTGGAATAAAGTTATATAATCCATTTTCAAGGCTAATATGAATTGCTTCCCCCTTATCTATGTCCCTTATACTAATTTGTTGTGATAATTCTTTTTGCATAAAATATTTTGAATAATCGATGGCTGTTGCATAATGCCCCATCAAAACAAGGTTATCTACATTACCCATTTCTTCAAGAATTGACTTATGAATTACTCTAGCTTGTCCTGGAAATAATCTATCATATTCACAATTTAATTCATGTAAAATTCCATTCGAATCTGATCCTAAAATGTCTTTCAATATAATTGCACTTTGTATCGTTCTTCGTAAAGGGGAAGACATGATTCTAAAATCTCCTCTAGAATTTATCATTATAGCTTTAGCTAATTCTTCAATTTGATTTACTCCCTCAGAAGTTAATCCTCCATTATCTACTCCCTCATCATAACTACCATGCCTTGCGACTATAAGATTTCTCATAAAATTATCTTTATGGAATTGTTTAAAAACTTATCATTTTATACTTTTTTCAATTTCAATTAATCTATTAATTTTATTTTCTCTTTAGTTTGGCTCTTTTGAGACGAACTAGTGAAGATTAAACTCCTTTCGATTTCCATTAAACGTTTGAGTTTAATCTCACGCTCTTTTCCAGTAATTCCACATTTCAAAAAATCCGCACCAAAACCGAAAGCTAAATCTGCAAGAATATCTTCTTCGGTTTCTCCGCTTCTATGCGAAAAAACAGTTTTAATATTATTTTTTTTCGCCAACTCACAAACTTTTTTAACTTCCATCAAAGAACCGATTTGATTTGGTTTAACAATCAAAGAATTAATACTTTTCATTTCTATAGCTTTTTTTAATCGCTTGTAATTAGTAGTTATTAAATCATCACCGACGATTAAACTGTCTGGAAATTTTTTTAATAATTCTGCAAAAGTTTCAAAATCATCTTCATCAAATGGATCCTCAATATAAAACAAACCAAAATTACTTATCAAATTTGAAAGATATTTTAGTTGTTCATCTTTATCTCTTTTCAACATGGGATTCTGATATTGGTATTTTTTTCTTTTGAAAAAACTTGATGACGCAACATCCAATCCCAATGGAACTTTGAATTCTTTTAAAATTTCTAAAACTTCTTTTTCATTTAAAGAAGTCATCCAAGCATTTTCATCATTAGTTTTACTTTGGAAATCTTTGTCTTCTTTTTTCAAAGGAATCTCTGCACTATTTTTTATTCTTTTATTCAATTCAAAATTCTCTTTTACAGATTTTTTATCTGGGATCAGCAAAAATTCTTGAAAGTCCGGTTTTTTATCTTGAGAAGAATGTTTTCCTCCTCCGATACAATTTCCAACCAATCTTGGAAATTTAGGCTCTTTTGCTTTAGCAAACGAGTCATGAGAAGAATCCTTTATTAATTCCCAAACCTCTTTTTTCTTTTCTTTTGCCAATGCCTTTAATGTTGCAGATTCCAAAGCAAATACTGTATTTCCTCCAAGGTGCCCATCAGTAATATCTTCAATTCTTCTCAAATCATCAAATTCTTCAATGTTTTCATTAGAAAAATAATCACTAAATTTTTTTACAACTTTAATATCATCTTCAAGACTTTTTTTGTAAGTTTTTGCTTCATGTTTTCCAGTTGATTTTCCAGTAGGCGCACTTGCAGAAAAAGTCCCATTATTGGTTTTAATTGTAACTAAAATCGTCTTTTCGTTTCTAGAATCAGGAATAGATTTAGCACCAACCTTTTTTATAACCACCATAAACTAAAATAAGAAAAATAATTTATATAACTAACTATTCGCTTTCGCTTCCAGAATCTCCTTCTAAATTGTCTTGTTCGTCGTCAGGGTTTGCAAGTTCCATAATCTCCCCGTCTTTTGCAATATCTTCTTCTTCTTGAACTTCTTTTTCTTCAACTGCCTTATCACTAACTTTTTGTTCTCTAACTCTTTTTAACTTATCGGCATTCTTAATTGGCAAAGGCCTTTTTACAGAAATTGGAAGAATCCCAGAATCCAACTCAATTTCAGCAATTTTTAGAGCATCATATTTGATTTTTTCTAATTCGTCTTCGCTAAGCTTAACTAAAACTGGCGCATTCATAGCTATTTGCAATGCTCTAGCTCCAATAATTCTTGCTCTTTCATATCGTGTAAATTGCTCCATATTAGTTTATTTATTTGTATGTTTATTAATTTTACTTAAGATATTTTTCTAATTTTGCAAAAACATCTTTCCAAACTTTTTCTGCTAAGTCAACAGCATTATCAAACTCTTCCATTTCGAACGCTCCCGCATTTCCTTTTTGCATAGAATGGATTGAGCCATTAATTATTCCAATAGTCATTCTTGTTTCACTTATGTCTTCTTCTTCCAAAGAAGGGTCAACAATTAAATTTTTACCGATTTTGTGAACAGTAATTGAAACTGGAAGATCTTTTTTTAAGGGAACATTTTCGTCAGACAATTCTCCGTAAAGAACTTTTTCTTCTTTCTTGTCGTATTTTGGAATCTTCGCATTTTTCAAAGCTAGAACTGCTCCGATTCCTGCAGCATCAAGAAGATTTCCATCAGCATTCATTGAGTAAATATCTATGAAAACTGTCCAAACTTTTTTACCTTCTTCAATACATAATTTTTCAAGATCTATAATTTTACTTTCTCTAATCATTCTATCAATAACTCTTGCTAATTCAATTGATTGAATTGTTGGCGGTCCAGACTCAAATCTTTTAGAACTCAAAGGCATCAATTCACTTGTAACCATTAAATTTCCCTTGTTTGGCGAGTCTGCATAAGGTTCTCCAATTCCTAATTTTATTCCCACAAGAACTTCACTATTTCCTAACTTAACTCTAGCACTTCCTTCAGCATTTTTTGAAACTCCAACTTCAATAGAGATCTCTCTAAATTCATCAGGTTTTCTTCCGTCAAATCTTTTACCTTGTTCTAAATATTCTCTTATTCTGTTTCCTGTAATTTTTGCTGTTTCCATTTTATTGCTGCCCCTCCAAAGCTTCTTTTCCTTTTTTCAAATATGCAATTTCTCTTCCAAGATTTTCTAAACCAAGATGATTTCTTAATAAAAAAGGTCTAGCTTCAGATGTAGACCATCTTTCTATTTGAGAAGGAGTCTCACCTTCTGATAACATTCCTATTGTTTCATTATAACTCATCAGGTTAAGGGTAGTGTAAGATAATGCAAATATTGCACCATAAATTAAAAGTGATCGCATTTTATTTTGTACTCAAAGATTCGTTTAGAGCTTTCTTTTGAACTTCGTAAATTTCTTTACAAGCTTCTTGCGCCATCTTTGCAGCTTCTTTTAATTGTTTTGAATCTATTTGTCCATCTAATTGAACATGAGTCATTTTTCCGTCAGAAGTAAAA
>CAZJVQ010000055.1:5014-5380 GCA_964549605.1 Candidatus Woesearchaeota archaeon
CGAGAAAGGAATATCTGTTGCACCTTCTCCTTCTACCCAATCTTCTTCGTATTTTGCAACATCTACAACAAGTTGTTTGTCCAATTTACCAATTGAAACACTTGAAACAAGTCCTTTCATTGGAATTCCTGCATGCGCCAATGCTAAAGCTGCAGCATTTATTCCAGCACATCTCGTAGAAGCGTTTGCCTGAACAATACTTACATGAACATCAACTACATTTGTTGGGAAATCATCAATCATAACCACAGGGTCCAAAGCCCATTGAGAAATTTTACTAATTTCTTGACTTCTTCTGCTTGGTCCAGGTCTTATTCTGTCTGTAACAGAAAAACTCATCATGTTGTAATTATATCTTAAAGTTCC
>CAZJVQ010000056.1:0-5350 GCA_964549605.1 Candidatus Woesearchaeota archaeon
TTACTTTCAAAATGATTGATACCCCGGGAATAGCTACAAGAATTGATTATGAAGATTTCATAAAATACAAGATGAGTAAAGGGGATGCTAAGAAGAGGGCGAAGGAAGCCACCCAAGGAGTTATAGATTCAATAAAGTGGCTTGATGACATGGATATTGTTGTCGTTGTTTTAGATGGTACTGAAAACCCTTATAATCAAGTAAATATCACCATCATTGGTAATTTGGCTGCAAGAAAGATTCCGGTTTTAATTGTTGCAAATAAAGTTGACTTAAGGAAAGCGGATATAAAGAAAATAGAAGCAGCATTTCCAGAATATGAAGTCGTTGGAATCAGCGCAAAGTATGGTGAGAACCTTGAGGAGTTTTATGAATCAATTTTTAAACTTGTAAAAAAGATATGATGTATAGCAAATGAAAAAGAGTGTGAAAAAGGTTAAGGGATTTTCTATCCAGTTCCTTCCCTATTCTGAAATAAAGAATTTGGATAGTGGAGAAAGGGTTAAAAAAATATTAAATATTGTTTTTGGGAATAATATTATTATACTTCAAGGTAGGTTAAAAGCTACTGAAGAAACTAGATTAATAGAAGACACTATGGCTATGATTGGGCATGTCAAAAATTTCCGAGGAATTGAATTAGCAGTTATTTCTGAAAATGGGACTGGTAAATTCTTTGGAGCAATAAAAAAAGGTATTATTAATGCTCTTTCGGGAGGGGATTTGGGAGCTGTTACAATAATTGGGCCTGCCACAATTGTTAAAGAAATAAAGAGAAATCCTAAAAAAATCGAACTTTTCTTGAATAAGATTTAATAAGAAAATTTAAATAATTGAGTAACTTGTATTTCTTATGCCACACCAATGTGTACACTGTTCTGAGATTTATCCCATTGCAAGTAAAGAATTAATCGAAGGTTGCAGTAAATGTCATGGTCATTTCTTCTTTTATGTTAGAGAAGATCAAGTTAATAAGGTTAAAGAAAATCCCATTGAAATCCCTAAGGAAGAAAAGAAAAAGATAGAAACGGATATAAGAGAAATTTCTGGAATTACTGACGAAGACATTCCGGTTATTTTAGATTTAGAATCCATAAGAGTTACTGGAGATGGGAAATATGAAATTGATGTTGTTAATTTGTTTAGTAAAAAGCCAGTAGTATACAAACTTGAAGAAGGGAAATATTTTATTGATATTGCTTCTACTTTAAGATCAAGTAGAGATAAGCAAGAATTTAATGAAAAATTCTAGAACAATAATGTTTTTAAACTAGAACCTAATTCTTGATTTATGAAGGAAGTAAATTATGATGATTTAAGTTCCATTCAAAAAGAGATGTTGACTGAAGCCGAAAAGGTTATGGAAACTGCATACAATCCATATTCTCATTTTTATGTTGGAGCTGCACTTCTTTCTCAGAACGGACAGATAATTTCTGGTTCAAATGTTGAAAACGCTGCATATGGTTCCACAATTTGCGCTGAAAGATCTGCAATATTGAGAGCTAATGCAAAAGGGATTAGGACCTTTAACGGAATTGCAATTATTGCTAGAGGAGAGGATTTTGATACAACAGAAGCAACTGCTCCTTGTGGGAGCTGTCGGCAAATGCTATACGAATCATCCCAAATCTCTGAAAGAAATCTTGAATTTGTTCTTTCTACATCGAAAAAAGATAAAATAGTTTTAGCAACCATGGATGAAATTCTTCCATTAGCGTTTGGTCCAAAAGATTTAGGAATTGACGTTAAAAAATATCAATAATAAAAATATAAAAAGTCTTTTTCTTTTTTTAATATATGAAATCAAATATTAATTCTGTTTTAACAAAAGTTTCTGAACAAATTAATCCTTCTAAGAATGAGTTAAAAGAAATGGAGAAAAAACTAAAAGAATTTTTGGATAAATTAAAAAAGAATTCCAAAAAATTTAATGTTGAAATTTTTGTTGGGGGAAGTTTTGCTAAGAAAACAATGATTAAGAAAAAAGAATATGATGTGGATATCTTTCTTAGATTTGATAAGAAATATGAAAATAAAGAACTTTCAAAATTAACTGGACAAATTCTTAAAGGAATTCCTAAAAGAAAGATTCATGGCTCTAGGGATTATTTTGAAGTTAAGGTTGATAAAAATTTATTTTTTGAAATTATTCCGGTAAGGAAAGTAAAGAATCCTAAAGAGGCTGAAAACATTACTGATTTGTCATATTCACATGTTAGTTATGTTAAGAAAAAATTAAAATCTGAAAAAATTCTTCAAGATGTTAAAATTGCTAAAGCTTTTTGTTATGCAAATAAGATTTATGGAGCGGAATCCCATATTGGGGGATTTTCTGGTTATTCTCTTGAATTGTTGATTCATCATTATGGGAGTTTCTTGAAATTTTTAAAAACAGTTTCAAAAGAAAAAAATAAAATAGTTATCGATACTGAAAAGCAATTCAAGAATAAACAACAAGTTCTTATGGATTTGAATGCAGCAAAATTGGATTCTCCAATTGTATTAGTTGATCCAACATATAAATATAGAAATGTTCTTGCAGCATTAACAAATGAAACTTTTAATGATTTCAAAAAAGTTGCAATTAATTTCTTAAAAAATCCTAGTGAGAATTTTTTCATTGAAAGAAAAATTAATTTTGAAAAAACAATGAATGACGCTAAAAAGAAAAAATTGGAATTCATTCAATTTAATATCTCAACAAATAAACAGAAAGGAAGTATTGCTGGAAGTAAATTAAAGAAATTTCATACTCACTTGGCTAGGGAAATTGAAAAATTTTTTGAAATAAAAGGTAAGGGATTTGAATATTCTGGAATTAATAATGCGGATTGTTTTTTTGTTGTTAAGAGTAAAAAAGAAATTTTGATTCGTGGCCCAGAAAGTAAACAAAAAGAAAATGTGAAAAAATTCAAAAAAGCCCACAAAAGAACTGTTGTCAAAAAAGGAAGGATTTATTCTAAGAAAAAAATTAATTTTGACTTAAAACAATTTTTAGAAAGTTGGAGTAAAAAACATCGAGACAAAATTAAAGATATGAATATTGTTGATTTTAAATTAAATTAACCTTAATGCTTTTTCAAAAAATGCTGCAAAGGCTTTGGAAAAAAATTCTGAGTTAAGCCAAATTGCTGAATCATTTTCATCAGATTTTTGAGATAAATAGAAAATTATTTCTTTTCTGTCAATTATAAAGAATTTTGAATTAACATTTATTTTCTTAATTTTTATTCCTAATTCTTCAGATAATTTGTCAATTTCTTTTCCATCTCCAGATAAGGCCATAATCACTTTAACATTTTCTTCTTTCAAGATCTTAAATGTTTTCTGGAATAACTTTAATTTAGGTAGAAAATCTTCAACATCAGTACATAGTAAAACTTCTTCTTTAGCGTTCTTTAGAACTTCTCTCAAATGATTTGAAATGTTTGATTTTCCCTTTAATGCGATTGAAAAGTCTTCCCTGTTGCTTGGTTCATTACTGTTATATAAAGATTCTAATTTTTCGAATTCTGTTGATTCTTTTATTTTTGTTAGTTCTAAAACTCTTTCTTCTGCGTCATTTCTAACATTGTTTTTTATCTTTTCAAGGATTATCTGGGGTTTAACTCCAATATACTTTACTGGTTTTTCTAACTTAACTATTGCGAATCCTCTCTTTTCCAAATTTTCCAAAACATCGTAGGTTCTGCTTCTTGGAACTCCAGATATAGAAGCTATTTCTCCTGCTGAAGCTATCCCTTTTCTAAGCAAAGCTAACCAAACTTTAGTTTCATAAATATTCAATCCGAATAAATCTTTCACTTTCCCTATTAATTCTTGTTTTACTAACATAAATTTTCAATTAAGTTTTGGTTTATAAAGATTCCTGTTTGTCACCTTTTCCTAGTAATTACAAAAGGAAAGCTTTTTAATGGAAATTTTTGTAGAAATATAATGAAATTAAAGAACTTAAAGAAAGCAGGATTTGGGAATAGGGGTAATCGAGATACTCCTTATGAGGATTATTTGAATAAACTTGTAGTAATAACTAAGTTGAATGGGGAAGGTTTTGTTGGAAGATATATTGGAATTTCTAAAGATGATAATATGGTTTTCACAAATTATGATTCAATGGAACATAGTATTTTTGGGCGTAGAAAAATAATTTCAAATGATTATAAAGAAATAAGGCCAACATCTATTGAAGGGATAGAATTAATTACTAGAGAAAATTTAGAAGAATACTGCTTGAATTATAATGTTGGTGAATTTAGAAGTGAACAAGAAGGAGTTAGTAAATCATTAAAAATAAGTTTTGACTTAAGAGGTCAATTAATTCCTCTTAATGGATTAAAGCAATAAATAATAAATTCCCATTCCTAAAAATATTCCTGCTGTTATGAATGGCATCGCGGGGTAAAATTTCTTTTTTTCTGAAAATAAAAATAATGCCCCTAAACCTAATGCAGAACCAAGAATAACTAATATTGAAGCTAAAGGTACGTTCATTCCAAAAATAGTTGTAAAACCAAACGATTTCAACATGACTCCTGCAGCGATTATTGGGAAAACTACATCCCCTCCACCCAAAATTGCTACATTAACTTTTACTCCTTTTTTCTTTAAATCTGATTTTTTCATTTTCTTTATTTTTAATTTGACTTTTTTTGAAACATAGGGAATAAAGAATCCAGAGAAAATTTTTAGATTATCCATTTGGTATTTTGCCATTTTTTGCATTATTCCTGATTTCCAAACCGCCCACATATCATAGGCAGAAATCAAAATTAATAACAAGATAATTGTGAATAAATTTAAGATTGGTACAAAAATTGCGGCGATTCCTGGATAAATAAATAATTCTGTGAAATTATGAACTAGAAAATTTTGTCTGTAAATTTTAACAAATGCCAATGGGACTGTTATTAGAAGAATTGCAATCATTTTATATGCAAAATTGGGTAAAAATGCATTTAGAGATATTCCTAGTGCTGCGATTATTACTAGGAAAAACCATGTCTTTAGGAAAAATGCTGCATTGATTTTTGATAAGAATAGAAGTAATAATATTGCAATAGTGAAGGCGAAAAGAATTCCTCCGAATGCTTGATAGAATTCACCTTGACTTTTTAATTCTGGAGATTCAAAACCATAAGGTAAATGTGGAGCCGAAACATCTGTCTCTTGCCCATCAACCATCTTTGTTGTGGAATAAAAATTAACAACATAAAGTCCCAAAAATTGTGTAATTAGAAACATTGCAACAAGAATTGCAGTAATTTTCAAATTGTGTTTCATTCTAAATCAATCAAATGTTTAGTAAAATAAAGTATCACTACTCCCACACCTAAAGAAATTAAATTAC
>CAZJVQ010000057.1:0-4958 GCA_964549605.1 Candidatus Woesearchaeota archaeon
AATTTCTTCTATTTCCCGGGAATTCTCTGCAGGAACCAGTTTTTTATTTTCAATATTATATCCAAAAGGGGCACGAGACATGACTCCTCCTTTAATTGCCTTCTTTATCATGCCCTTTTTTTGAGTTTCTCCTCGGGCTTTTAGTTTTTCTAACTCTTGCTTAAGTTTTTCATTTTCTATTTTTAGTTCTTCAATTTCGTTCATTTTTATAAACTATCAATTGGGCTTTTTATTTTCTTGATTTCTTGTATTCTTGACTTCTTGACTTAATAGCCTTTTCTATTTCATCCACACAGTTTGAAATATTTGATTTAATATCTGATTCAAAAAATCTTAAAACGATCCATCCCTTTTTATCTAATAATTTATCTTTTATTTTATCTATTTTAACTTTCTTTTTTTGGGTGTAAGTTAGCTTATTGGAATCATATATTTTTGGATTTGCATGCCAATAATCTCCATCACACTCTATGATTATATTAAAAGAAGGTATTGCAAAATCACAAACAAATTTATTTGCAATTCTAAATTGCTCCACAAAAGACATTTTTCTTTTAAGCAATTCTCTTGCCATAATTTTTTCAATTTTGGTATCAAAGAATGGGAATTCGTTATTTTCAAGTCTTCTTATTGTTAATTTTCTAAAACGATTAGAATATTCTTTTCGTCTCTTATCTGCTTTCTTTTTACCGAGTAGAGACTCCCAAGTTTTTCCATATAAAGGATGGTTTTTTCCTTTTAGAGAAGAGATATATTCATAATTCAAACGTTTTGTTATCTCAAATTTTTTCATCAAATAAATTATCATCTCTCTTGATAAATCTAATCTGACAGCTATTTTTTCTTGAGTTAAATTAGATTTCCAATAAAGTTCATTAATTATATCTTTGATGGACTTTCCAAATTTTTCTTCAATTTTTTTAAATTTAAGCTCTCGCTTTTTTTTATAAGTCTCTTTAACTCTTTTTGCCAATTTTCTAATACGTGGATCAGTTTTCTTACTTAATCCCTTTGTCCAAGTACTCTCACTTAAAAAACGAACTTTATTTGCAGCAGAATGACTTCGCATAGGGATTTTAAATTTTTTAAAATAATGCTCTATAGTTGTTTTTCCAACCTTTAATTCAGAAGCTATTTTTCTTGTTGACTTTTTTTCTTTTATATATAATCTTATTATCAATTCTTTCGTAAAATTAATTTTTGTTTTTTTTCTAGCTTTGCAATAGAAATCTCTATCTTTTTTTAATTTAAGTTTATAAGCTATATAACTAATAGAACCTAAACTTCTACTTAATTTTTTAGAAAGATTCTTATCTAAATTTGTAGAATAATTTTTCTTTAGATAATTTATTTCTCTATTTGTCCACCTTTTCATAAGTAGTTAATAGGGCATTAGAGTATTTAAACATTATGTAGGGTGTCTATTGGGCTCTTGATTTTTTTTAATTCTATCGACGATACATGAACGTATCGTTGGGTCGTGCTAAGGTCTGCATGTCCAAGTAATTCTTGGATATATCTAATATCAACCCCATTTTCTAATAAATGTGTTGCAAAGCTATGACGAAGTGTATGACAATGAACATTTTTTTTTATATCGGCGCGTTTTGCCGCGCCATTGACCATTTTCTGAAGATTTCTCGAAGATAGTTTTCCCTTTGGTCCTGTAAATAAGTACTCCTCGCTTTTTTCTTTTTGTTCTTCAGCTTGTTTTTTTAGATCTTTAAACAAAAAAGAAGGTATGTTGAATATTCTGTCTTTTTTTCCCTTTGCTTGTCTTATATGTCCTGTCTTATCTTCGAAATCTAGATGAGAAATCTCTAGATTAATAATTTCAGATACCCTCATCCCGCAAGCATAGATTAAAGATATCATTAATTTTGATTTTTTTGCATCCAATACATCAATAACTTTTTTTACTTCTTCTTTTGTAAGAACTGTTGGTATTCTTTTTTCACGTTTAGGCCTCTTAATTTCCATGGTAATATCTTTTTTCAAAATATTTGAATAAGCATATTTTATTGCAGCCAAGAATAAAATTATAGATGTGGCAGCCCTGTTACTCAAGTTTTCAGAGATATAAAGTTTGACATCGTCTTCGTCTATCTGGTCAGGTTGTTTATGCACAAAATCTAAAAGCTTTTCATTCGCCTTTACATAATTTCTAATTGTATACTCTGAATTTTTTGATATTTTTAATTCAACTTCTATCTTTTTTAGAAAATCTTGCTTGTTCATTTTAATTTTACGCCAACTAACCTCTTTTAATAAAAAAGATTGTGCGAACTTGTTTAAATAAGTTATGTTTAAGAAAACTTATATAGAAATTTTTTCAAATCAATTTTTCCATTTTTTATTTCTATTCCTTCAGATCTTAACATTTTAATTTTATTTTTCACACCACTTGAAAATCCCCCGACATCTCCACTTGATTTAACAACTCTATGACACGGAACTTTCGGTGCATAAGGATTTTTATTCATTGCATTTCCAACAGCGCGATAAGCTTTCGTTCCAACAGCGCGCGCGAGCTCTCCATATGTCGTTACTTTTCCCTTTGGAACTTTTTTTAATTGCTCATAACAACCTTCATTAAAAGATTTTTTCCTCATCTTATATATAAATACCATAAGCTTTATAAAAATTGTTCGTTATACTTAACAATGGTTAATAAAAAATTAATTCCTGTGGTTGTAATCTTGCTGGTTTTGGTTGTGGCATTCATAGTTTTAAATCTCTCTCCGACTCAAAATACAGAAAATTTAGAACCTGCTCAAGATTGGATAAACTTTGAATTAAAAAATGTTAATACAGGAGAAGAATTCAAAATCAGTGAACTCGGTAATCAGCCAGTTCTATTGGAAAGTTTTGCTGTTTGGTGTCCTACTTGTACCAGACAACAGAGAGAGACAAAAAAATTACACGAAGAGGTTGGAGATTCAATCATTTCAATTTCTATTGACACAGATCCTAACGAAGACGAAGAAAAAGTCAGACAACACACTGAAACTAATGAATTTGATTGGATTTATGTAGTTGCACCAAGAGAATTTACACAATCATTAATTGATCAGTTTGGGGTAAGTATTATTAATGCTCCTTCTGCTCCGATGATTTTGATTTGTGATTCACAAAATGTGAAAAAATTGGGTGGTGGTGTTAAGTCAGCCAGCAAGTTGAAAGAAAACGTAAAGGAATTTTGTTGAGGTTAAAATGGTCAGTATTATAATAAATTTTTGGATATCTTTTTTAGCAGGATTATTTGCACCAATTGCTGCAGTTTGTGTTATTCCGTTATATCCTGGATTTTTAGCATATTTATCTAACCAGATTTCTGGTAAAGAATCAAAAAAGACAATTATGTTTTTAGGAATCGTTGTTACCCTGGGTATTATATTCTCAATGTTTTTGGTAGGCCTGATTTTCACAAAATTTTTACAAGCTTCATTGACAAACGCGATTGGCATCATTTCTCCAATTGCTTTCACAATTCTCGCAATTGTCAGTTTATTTTTAATATTTAATTTTGACTTTTCCAGAATCTTTCCAAAAATTAATGCACCAATAATAAGAAATCCTTTGTTTAGTGCGTTTGTCTTTGGGTTATTCTTTGGAGCGATAGTTCTTCCATGTAATCCTGCTTCTTTAATTGTTTTATTTGCATTAACCACCACAACAATGAGTGCTGTTGCAAATCTTTTTAATTTCATTTTCTTCGGAGTTGGTATGGCTGTTCCTTTACTGATATTTTCCGCAGTCTCATCAAAATGGAATATGTCAATAATGGGATTTTTAACAAAACAAAAAAGAAAAATTAATCTTATTGCAGGATTAATTATGTTAGCAATATCTCTATACTATTTAATTTTTGTATTTAAAATATTTGGATGATTAAAATGAAAAAAAGAAAAATTAATCTAAATAAAAAATATATAACAGCAGGAATTTTAGTTGTTTTAATTATAATCGGGATTCTTTTATTTAATAATCAAACGAAAGAAGAAAAAATTGAAATAAATAATGAATTTAATTCTGGAGAAATAAAAACAACTAGTGACGGTACAAAATATTTAGTTCATCCAAGTAAAATTAAATCAGGAGGCCCTTCAAAAGACGGGATTCCTTCTATAGATGATCCGAAATTTGTTTCTGTAGAAGAAGCAGATGAATGGATACAGGATAATGAACTTGTCCTAGCAATAATTTACAAAGACGTCAAACGTGTATATCCTTTACAAATCCTTGTATGGCACGAAATTGTTAATGATAAAATCGCTGGAGATCCCATTCTTATAACTTATTGTCCATTGTGTGGCTCTGGAATAGCTTATGAGAGGAAAATAAATGGAGAAGAAGTAGAATTCGGAACCTCTGGAAAATTATATAATTCAAATCTTGTGATGTATGACAGGAAAACGGATACATATTGGAGTCAAATTGATGGAAAAGCCATAGTTGGTGAATTAACAGGAGAAGAATTAAAAGAAATTTCAATTGATACTGTTGTTTGGAGAGATTGGAAGAGCGCTCATTCTGATTCAGAAGTTTTGAGTCAGGATACTGGATTTAACAGGGATTATGGAACAGATCCTTATGGAAGTTATTACGAGGATAGTTTCTTGTTCTTTTCTGTAGAAAATGAAGACGACAGAGTTCATCCTAAAACAGTAATCTTTGGGATAGAAGTTGATGGGAAATTTAAAGCATATAAAGAGGAGGATTTAATAGAATCGGGGATTATCGAAGATGAGATTGCCGAAGTAAGAATAAAAATTGAAAGAGATAATGCCGGGATAGTAAAAATAAAAAATCTAGATTCTGGAAAAGAAATTGTCAAAGAGAGAGATTTTTGGTTTGCCTGGTATGCCTTTCATCCAGATACAGAATTATATGAAGAAGAATAGGTTAAGTTTTTAATCATTACTTCTTTACATTAAATGAGGTAATTAAATGAACGC
>CAZJVQ010000058.1:0-4948 GCA_964549605.1 Candidatus Woesearchaeota archaeon
AGAAAGACATGAAAAAGGGTGTCCAAATTAATTTTAATCTTTCAAACAGAGTTGCCTACACTTTAATAGCATTTCTTGTTTTATCAATAATGGGAGTCGGAGTTTATGCAACAAGCCATACAACAGCAAGTCACACTTCAAGCGAAATTAATGAAGTTGATCCTAGAGTTCCAAGTTGTTCTGATTGGGAAAGACTTAATTGGAGTGAAGGGGCATGGGTTTGTGGCCCAGATATTAACACAAATAGTCAATTAACTGAAGCTAGAGTTGATTTATACGTTTCAAATAATGGGTACTCGACTGGCGCCCACACTACTAACACTTTTTGTACAATTTCTAGCAATCGTTGTGACGATCGCTCTTGTACGCGTTCTGAAATTACCATCTCTTGTCCACCTTCAGGAGGAAGTGCTGTAGTTGTAAGTTGTGATTCTATGTGTGCATCTTGACAAAAACTACCTCACAGAATCAGCTTGCTTTTCAGATTTGTTTCTTCAAACAAATAAATTTAAATATCCATATTTTCCTAAAAAAATATGGAATTAAATAAAAATTCAATTGATTTAGAAAAAGCATTAACTTCAAAAGAATCTACTAATCAAAGTCCAGAAGTTAGTAAAGATGAAGAAATCGGACACCATAAAGGTTCATTAGGGACATTGATAAACGAGCGAAATGAATTATTCAAAATGATTCAAAACGTTGAAATGGTTATGCAAGCACACATAAAAAGACTTGAAGAACTTGGAGTTAAGATAGATCAACAAAAACCTAAAGAATAATTTTAAAACTATCGCGCAGAATCAGCTTGCTTCTAATATTTATGACCAAAAACTATTTTCTCAAGATATAACTCTTTCTTATTTTCATCGTAAGAAAAAATTATTCTTAATTTTCCTATTCTTATTCTACAGCTTCCTTTTAAATCATAATAAAGATATTTATATCTTTCTGGATTCTCAGCAACTTCTTCAATTTTATTTCTAATTCGGTTTTTAAAATCTGAACTAATCTTTTTAAAATCTTTAGAAAACTCTTTGGTTGGAAGAAGCTTATAACTCATCCCAATTATCAAAATCTCTCTCTTTAATTTGATCTTTAGACTTTTTATAAGATCTTACAAATTCTTTATCACTCATTAATTCTAAAGACTCAATCACAGAATCAAATTCTTCTTTTAATCTTACTAAATCCATTATTGCACTTTTATTTATACTCACTTTTTCCATAACTCTTAGGTAGGTTTAATATTTATAAATATGACGGGTTAAAACTATCGCGCAGAATCAGCTTGCTTCTCGGACTCATTTCTTTTTCTTGCAGCAAAACTATCTCCATTATCTTCTGACGCAAGAATTATTTCTTCAGCAAGAGCTTGAACAATATTTTTCTTTTTATTAAAAGCTTTATCAGAAGCCCCGTGAACAATATGCTTCAAAGCAAGATTAACTCTTCTTAAAGGAGAAACATCAACAGCTTGAGGATATCTCGCTCCACCATATTCAATAACTGTGGTTTCGTCTTTTGGAGCAGATTTTTCAATAGCATTAATTAAAACTTGAACTGGGTTCTGTTTTGTTCTCTTCTCAACAATTTCAAACGCATCAAGAACAATCTTCATATTTTTTGAATATTTTCCAGTAACATGTCCTAGAATAATTCTGTGTTTCTTTCCCCTGTGTCCCGCAACAGAAAGCTTGTTCATCAATCTCTCAATAATATTAACTTTTGTCTGTCCAAGCTTCTGAACATTTCTTCCGTGTGATTTCAAAATCAATTTTGGTTCAAGATTTATGGCAGATTTCAATCCAGGATCTTCAACTTTAATTTCAGATAAATCATACAAGTCAAATACCTTAAAATTCATCAACTTTGCTTCAACCATTATCTTCTACCTTTCTCAATCTTTCCTGAAACAAGTCTAGCTAAATATTGATCATTTACTTTGATAACTTTAAACCTAACTCCAGGAATATCTCCCATAGCTCTTCCTTGTTTTCCACCAATTCTTTCAATCATAACTTCATCGTGCTCATCAATGAATTTTTGCGCCAAATTTCCAGGAATAAACGCAGTAACTTGTCTTCCATTCTTTGTCAATTGAATTCTGCAACACTTTCTCATAGCTGAATTTGGCTGTTTAGCTTCCTTTTGAACCTTCTGTAAAACAATTCCTTTAGCTTGATTCGCCCCTTTCAAAGGATCAGATTTAGCGTAAAGATTTAGAGTTCTCACTTTAAATTTCCTATCTTTCCATCTAAACTTCTTTCTATTTTTCAGTTGCTTTAATGCACTCTGTAATCCCATGAAATATCTTTGAGGAAATTAATTTATAAAGCTTGCTAAAGAGAAAAATCGAGAAGGGAAAGTTTGATAAAGAAAAATTTGATTGTTTCAACATGTTAATAGGATTAACTGGGAGAATTTATGCTGGAAAAGGTACTATTGTGAAATATTTCTTAGATGAAGGATTTAAGCACGTAACTATTTCAGACATCGTTAAAAAATACGTCAAAAAAGAAAGTTTAGAAATTAATAGAGAAAATTTGCAAAATATTGGAAATAAGTTAAGAGAGGAAGAGGGGCCAGGGATTTGGGCAAAAAAAGCTATAGAAGAAATAGATCTCTCTGAAAACTATCTCTTAGACGGAATAAGACATCCAGGAGAAATTGAAGAATTAAAAAAGATAAAAAATTCATACCTAATTGCTCTTGATGCACCACAGAATATAAGATATCAAAGAATGTTGGAAATGAAAAGAGGAATTGATTCAGAAAATTGGAAAGATTTTGTAAAAACAGATGAAAGAGATTATGATGAAGGAACTCTTCTAGGATTCCAGGTAAAAATCTGTATGAGATTGGCAGATTTCATGATTTCAAACGATTCTTCTTTAGAAGATTTCCATAAAAAAATAAATGAGATTTATTCTCAAATAAAGGAAAATTAAAATGTTAATAGGACTAGTAGGAAAACCTTCAGTGGGAAAAAGCACTTTCTTTAAAGCAGCAACTCTAGCAGAAGTAGAAATAGCATCTTACCCTTTTACAACAATAAAAGCAAATCACGGAGTAGGATACGTCAAAATAGACTGTATTGACAAAGAATTCAACACCCAATGTAACCCTAGTCACGGATTCTGTATAAATCACAACAGATTCGTTCCAGTTGAATTAATGGATGTGGCAGGTTTAGTCCCAGGAGCAAGTGAGGGAAAGGGATTGGGAAATAAATTTCTAGATGATCTAAGACAAGCAGATGTTTTCATACATATTGTTGACCTTTCTGGAACAACAAATGAAGAAGGAAAACCAGTTGAAGGAGATTATGATGTTTCAAGAGATATCAAGTTCTTAGAAGAAGAATTGAACACATGGTATTTCAATCTCCTAATGAAGGTCTGGAAAACTTTTGCAAGAAAAACCGAATTAGAAAAAGAGAAATTTTCTGAAGCAATCACAAAACAATTTTCAGGATTAAAAATAAAAGAAGATCAAGTAAAAACAGTTATACTAAAATTAAATTTTCCAGAAAAAGCAAGCACTTGGACAAAAGAGCAAATAATGAAATTTGCTTCAGAGCTAAGACATGAAAGCAAACCAATGATAATTGCTGCAAACAAAATTGATACTGAAAATGGTGAAAAAAATTACAAAAAAATAAAAGAAGAATTTCCAAATTTGATGATTATTCCATGTTCCGCCGATTCAGAATTAGCTTTAAGAGAAGCAACAAAAGCAGAGTTAATTGATTACATCCCTGGAGAAAAAGAATTTAAAATCAAAGGGAACTTAAATGAAAAGCAAGAAGCAGCTTTAGAAAAAATAAAAGAAGATGTTCTTGAAAAATTTGAGAATGGAACAGGGGTTCAAGAAGTATTAAATAAAGCAATATTTGGACTATTAAAATACGTTTCAATTTTTCCTGCAAGTGCAAACAAGCTTGGAGACAGCAAAGGAAACATTCTCCCAGATTGTTTCTTGCTTCCAGAAGGTTCAACAGCTTTGGATTTTGCTTTTTACCTACATACTGATTTTGGGAAAAATTTCATAAAAGCAATTGACGCAAAAACAAAAAGAGCATTAGGAAAAGATTACTTAATAAAAAGTGGAGACGCTTTAGAAATTATTACACGATAAGTTATATAAATCTTATCAGTCCCATTTTAATATGAAATACGAACACGCTCCAGAATTACAAGAGATAGCTGATGAAATTTCAAAGATTTTTTTCCCACACGTTATTCTAGAAAGAGTTAAATGCTTCAGGAGCTATGGAACTTCAACAAAAAGAACAATTGCAAGATGCCACACAATTGGAAAATTGATGCAAAAAGCGATTGGAGTTCCAGCACATTACGCTCTAGAATTCATTCATGAACAATTTGATAAATTAAATGAAGAAGAAAAAGTGAAAACAATAATTCATGAACTTATGCACATTCCAAAATCTTTCGGCGGAGGATTTAGACATCACGACCACGTTTGCGATAAAAACATCAACTTCATTTATGAAAAATTTGAAAATTTGAAAAGATGATAATAAAATTTGAAAACAAAAAAATAAACATTCCTGTAAAAAAAGTATCAGCCTTTGGAACTGGATTAATATTCAAAAATAAAGAAACAAGAAATTTGTTATTTGAATTTAAAAATGAAACAAAAATGAAAATAACCTCCTTCTTCGTCTTCTTTCCATTCTTAGCAATTTGGACAAATAAAAAAAAGGAAGTTGTAGATTTTAGATTTGTAAAACCATTCAATCTTTCAATAAATTCAAAGAAACCTTTCCAAAAATTGATCGAAGTTCCATTGAATTCTAAAAATAAGAAAATCATTAGTTACTTCGTCGGTAAAAGAAAAGTTTAAAAAGAAATCCATCGTAAAAGAATCATAAAAAGGAGGAAACATCAATGGGAAAAATTATCCACAAGAATGTTGTTACAAG
>CAZJVQ010000059.1:0-4812 GCA_964549605.1 Candidatus Woesearchaeota archaeon
TCAATACTGATTTAATTGATGAGAAATTAAAGGAAGCTGTAGAATACTTAGCTAAGTTCAATCCTGAAGATGTTATCCTTGTTTGTAAAAGACAAGCTGGTTGGGAAGCTGCAGGAATGATGTCAAGACTTACTGGAATAAGAGTTTTCACAAAAAAATATCCTGCAGGAGTTTTGACAAACACTAACCTTCCTGATTTTTTCGAAAATGAATTAACAATTGTAACAGATTCTTGGATAGATAAAAATGCGTTACAAGATACTTTGAGAGTTAAGAAAAAAGTTTTGATGATTTGTGACACTAATAATTTTGCAAAAGGTGCCGACAAAATAATTATTGTAAACAACAAGACTTCCAAAAGTTTGGGAATTATTTTTTATATTCTAACAAGAGGTTATTGTAAAGCTAGAGGGATCGACGCAGATATTCCTGACCTTGATTGGTGGGTTAAAGATAGGGAATAAAAATGGGACACCTTTTTTGTACAGAGTATTATGAACCCTCAATTTATGAAAAGGTTTATACTGAATTAGATGAGAAAAATTATGTTGATTTCGTTGACTCTGTTTTATCTTTTGCTGAGCTTTATGAAAAAGAAATTGAAATTAATTTAAAAGAATATGATTTTCCACTATTTGAGAGTATGGGTAGATTTTCTGGTAAGACTCATTACAATTTTAATTTCTTTGCGAATTCTGGTGCAAAGCATAACAAAAATCATAATTCTACAAAACAAAGATTGTTGCATAGACTTGGGAGATTGGAGAAAAATAGTGTTAGTTTTTTAAGGGGATCTCCCAACTTTATATGATGGAATTTTTAACAGCAATAATAATTTTGGTTTCTGTTTTAATTGGTTATTTTTTTGGACATAAGGTTGGAGCTATTCTTAGAGATAAATATTGGGAAAAGAATTTGAAACTTCATCGTAAAGATGCAATAATGAAATCTCGTGCTGTTTTGTCTGGACATTTTTCAGAACAGCTTGCTCCATTTCTTCCAGATTTTCCATTCAAGCCAAATGAAGTTAGATTCATTGGAAAGCCGGTTGATTTTATTGCGTTCAAAGGAATGGATGGAAAACATATTGAAGAAGTTTCTTTTATTGAAGTTAAGAGCGGGAAATCAAAACTTAACGCCACTGAAAAATCTTTGAAGGAAGCTGTGCAAAAAGGAAAAGTCAAATGGGAAGAGTATAGAGTTCCCGAAGAAGTTACTAAAGGAAAAGATTTAGACTTTGAAAAAGAATAATATTTATATATCCAATTTCCATGGAGATTTAATGAGAGGAAGATTATTGTTAACAATATTGTTTTCAATATTGATTTTAAGTGTTTTTGTTAATACGCAAGAAGAAGTCTTTGTTGATGGGGAGAAAGATCCTGCTTATGAGATAGTAAAGATTACTAAGATTGTTCAAGATAATCCAAATTTTATAACAGAAACAATTACTTGTAAATTTAATGATATTAGGAGTGGAAAATTTTTAACAGAAGAAACTAATTGTTTTAACTCCTTTCATTATGGAAACATGGAAATCCCAAAAGTTGAAGTCACAAAAAAAGATGGGACAACCTATGAAAGCATTGAACAGTATCAGTGCAAAGGAACTGGAGAATGTTCAATCACTATAAAGGGAGAAAAAGGAACAAAAATGAAATGGGGGAGTTTTTGTATGGAGATGGTGTCTGACGCAAAGATTAAATCATGGATAGAACTAATCAAAAATCCAGATTTGACTACTACAATTGACGGGACTGACAAGGTGGTTAATCTTGAATGCGCTAGTAAATCTTTTGCAGGCATGATTCTCACATCTTTTAAATTTATTAGAGAATTCTTATTAAAATTACGTTATAGTGGTGATTTAGGAGTTAGGAATGGATATGTTCTGTGTAATAATGGTGAAGAGATTATTTTAGATAATGATGCTCCTTTTTGCAAAACAACTAATGAAATGTTTGACATTTTAGAACAGCAATGTGAAGGTAAATGTGCTATTGACTCAAATAACTGTGGGGCTGCAGGCGCGTATTATTATAGTGGTTGCGATTTAAAAAATCCAGAAAAAGATGTTGAAATTGTTAATATCTAGACCTTAAAAAATAACCAAGATTTTTCTGGCCTTGAACCATAATGAGTTTTTATTAGAACATAATTTCCTTTTAGTTTTTTTCCATGTAATGTAATTTCAATTTTTTTTGGATCTTTTTCTTTTAGTTCATATTTTCCAGAATCCCAAATCTCAACTTTTCCTGCGCCATAATTTCCTTCAGGAATTTCTCCTTCAAATTTTTCATAACCCATCGGATGATCTTCAGTTTGCATTGCTAATCTTTTTACTCCTTTTTCTTTTGGCGGTTCTTTTGGAACTGCCCAAGATTTCAAAACTCCATCCATCTCCAATCTTAAATCCCAGTGCAAATGCGATGCTTGATGTTTTTGCATCGCGTAAATTAATTTTTTTCTCTCGGATTTTTTTACTTTTCCTTCAGGTTCGTTTGTTTTTCCTTCTCCAAGAAATTTTCTCTTTTTTTTGTATTCAGATAGAGACATTTTAATTATAAAGTAAGAAGAATTTATAATTTTATGGATTATATTTTTCAAGACCATTTAATTTAAAAATGAGTTTTTTCTTAGATTATTATGGGTGATAGCAAAGAGTCTGATAATCAATATCCTAAAACTTATGTTGTTACTTCTGCTCAAGGCATTCAAAATCCAAGTTCTGCTAAAAGATTTGGGAAAAATTCTAATGCAGGGAAAGTAAATTCTCCATTATTGAAAAACATTGAAAACTATGTAGAAAATAATGATGCCGAACTTCAAATCTGTTTGGTTCCAGGTTCCTATGTAAATGAGATTATGTTTGATGAATCTCTTCTTGGAAGAGAAGATGTTTATATTGAGAAAGGAGCCAAAGGGAGATTATTGGCGCAAATAGAAAGAGAAGGAGAACGTAGAGAAAAATCTGAGGAAGGTAAATCTAAAGGTAAAGATTTCCAAGCACACTATTTTTGGGATATTCCTGATGAAAACAAGATTTTAGATTTAAGTACAACTGGAAAAAGACTAAATTCCAATGTAGGAATTTTCGGAATTCCTGAACCTTCTCAAAACAAAAATCCTCTTGCTGGAAAAAAAGGTTTTACTTCAGAATTTGGTGGGGGGAGAGGAAATTCAATGATCATGCCTGCCACTAAACAAAATCTTGATTGCTCTTCTAAAGGACAAAGTGGGTCACCTAAACTTATGATATCATCTGGAAGTTGCACAAATCCAAGTTATAACTTAACCAATAGAATGGGATTCTTAGCAGATAAAGAACACGAGCTAGGATTTGCTGTCGTGGATGTTATTGATAGTAAACGTTACCTTCCAAGATTGGTTCCTGCTCAAAAAAATGGAACTTTTGTTGACAAGGGGATGCAATATTCTCCTGGGAAAAAACCAAAAAAGATTAGAGCTTGGGCCATGACTATTGGGGACTCTCATGTTCATGAATTAGATCCTATAACTGACATAGCAAATGATGAAATGATTCTTTATTTTAGACCACGATTTTTACACCTTAATGATGCATTTGATGCAGGAACTATTGGAATTCATGATCTGGAAGATGAACTCATCAGAATGGAAAAAGCTGGAAGTAAAAGAAATAATCTTGAAGAGGAACTAGTTGATACTGGAGACTACATTATGCAAAAAGCGGAACTATTAGGAAAAGATGGTGTCTTAAAAGTAAATTATTCTAATCACGATCATATGCTCTACAGATGGATTGCGAAAGGAGCCTACAGAAATGACGATTTAAATAGAAGGATGGCTCACAAGATAGCTGGCGAGTTTAATAAAGGAGATCTTGCAATTGAAGTTGCATTGAGAAAAGTTTTAGGATTTAATTTTAAAAATGTTGAATTTCTTAAGCCGGAAGACGATGCGATTTATTGGGAATACCAATTTGCAGCACACGGGCATTTAGGAAAAAATGGAGCAAGAGGTTCCTTGAATAGTCTTATGGAAGCATATAATCATGTGGTTATTGGGCATGTTCACAAGTTGGAAGTTAAGCAGGGATCTGCATCAGCAGGAACAAGTTCAGTTATACCTATGCACTATCAAAAAGGACACCCTTCAACATCTATGGCTGGAAATGTTGTATTGTATGAAGGTGGACTTATACAAGCACTCCCAATAATTGATGGCATGTGGTGAAAATAAATGGATGAAGAAGAAAGACCCTTTTATGAACTAGATCTGAAAAAAAATTTGATTCCAATCATTGGTCATATCACTTACTCTAAAAAGATAATCCAAGCTTTAAAAGATAAAGAGAATCTTAAGGATGTTTCAAAAGCTTATTGGAATCAATTCACATTGGGAATTTACAATTTAGTTTTATTAGATTTTTTTGGTGCTACAATGAGTGGAAATAGTCTAATAGTAAAACTTTTTGAATAATCTACGAAACAATTAAAAATTCTTGAGACACAAAAAATTATGGTAAACTTAAAAAATAGTATCACATTTACTTTATTTGGATGGGACCAGCGAGATAGTTTTGGAGTTTATGAGTTACAAGATGAGGCCTTTAGAATAAGGCATGAATCTGGAAATGAAAAATATTTTGTTGGTGAAATTTCATTTTCCGAGAGACTTAAAGTAGCATTGTCTTATTAAAAAAGAATTCTTCCTCGGAAAATTAAAATAATTCTACGAAAGATTTATAAACAAATTTTTGGTAAAGTTTCTAATTAAGATGGTAATGATTGCCTTAATAAAAGAAACAGCTAAGGTATGAGGTATGTAAGA
>CAZJVQ010000060.1:0-4767 GCA_964549605.1 Candidatus Woesearchaeota archaeon
CAAGAATGGATTCTCCATTAGTTATGAAGTAAACTCCTGCTTTTGTTTCAGCGCAAGCAGTTAAAGCTCCACCCCCTTTAGCTGTAGAATCCATTCTTGTAATTATTACTCCCGAAATGTCTAAGAATTCTTTAAATTCTTGAGATTGTTGTTTTGCTGCTTGACCTATATCTGCAGGCATCACTAAAATTGATTCTGTTGGTTTGATGTATTTACTTAGACTTTTTATTTCCTTAGCCAATTCTTTATCTAGAGTGTGTCTTCCAGCAGTATCAACTATTACAACGTCATAATCTTTCAGTTTCTTTGATTTTTCTAAATCGTTCCAAGTTTTTATTGCGTCATCTTCATCCATATCAATAAAATAATTTAGTTTGCTTTTTTCAGCTAATTGTTTTAATTGCTCTTTCGCAGCAGGCCTGTGAACATCTAATCCCACAAGTGCAACTTTCTTTCCTCTTTTAGCAAAGTAATTTCCTAGTTTTGCAGTTGTTGTAGTTTTTCCAGCTCCATACAATCCTAGAAGCATAATTCTGTTTTGCCCTTTTTTTAGTTTTAATTGTTTATAATCTCCGAGAATTTCTAAAAGTTCATCATGAAGAAGTTTGATTATGTGCTCTTTTTTCTCAATTTCTTTGATTCTTTCGTCTAATGCAACTTTCTTTATCTTGTCGCTAATCTGTTTTACTAAGAGAAGATTCACGTCTGCTTCAATCATTGCTCTTTGCAAATCTCTTACTATTGAATCAACTAGATTTTTGTCTAGGAATATGGCATTCGCTACTTTATCGGTTGCTTTTCTTAATACTTCTCCAAGTTTCTCTAACATACTAGAATTAGAAAATTAACGATTAATAAAGTTTAGGTTTTGGGATTTCGTTGTAATTTTTGAAGAAATTTTCTAGAATTTTTGTGGTTTTTCCAATCATGTGAATCCCTTCTCTTTCTATGTCTTCAATGCTGGATTCGTAAGTAATTTTAGCTTCTATTCCTAAATTAATTTTTTTATGATAAATAATATTGGGATCTCTATTTCTGTAGTCATCCCATTGATCAACTTTTATTTGTAGTGAATTTCCTGTAAAAGTATAATCTAAAATTGAAATTCCTTGATTTGGCATAAATAATGTGTCTAAAGGTGCTGCCCCTTTTTTACGTATACTTATCAATCCATTTAGATTTGGTTGATCAAAATTGTATCTTACTTCTCCCCCGAGAATATTCACACCTTCAATATTTAATCTACTCCATAATTTTGGTCCGAGAGTATTGTTTTTGGGAAAAATAGAAACTGGATTAGTAAGTTCCTCTCAACTCATTAAAATCAATTTTCCTTAAAGGAATAATAATTTCTTCTTCAATTTTTACCATCTTTAATTATTTTAAATCCTATTTATAAAAATTTGGGAACTATAATCCCAGTCTTTCAATAAACTTCTTTTTATCGAAAGGTTCAATTTGTTCGTATTCTTGGCCAGTTCCTAGATATAGAATTGGTTTTTTTGTTACATGGCCAACGCTTAAAGCAGTTCCACCTTTTTCATCTATGTCTGCTTTTGTTAAAATTATTCCATCAATTCCAATTGACCAGTTGAAACTTTTTACTTGTTCAATTGCGTCATTTCCTGTTATTGATTCTCCAACAAATATTTTCAGATCAGGTTTGCAAACTTTGACTATTTTTTCTATTTCTTTTAATAAATTTTTAGCAGTGTGCATTCTTCCAGCTGAATCAATCAATACACAATCAATTTTATTTTTTTTGGCATAATTTATTGCGTCAAAACCTACTGCAGCAGGATCGGAGCCATAATCTTGAGCAATTACTTTTATTCCTAATTTTTCTCCGTGTTTTTTTAATTGTTCAATACTTGCAGCACGGAAAGTGTCTCCTGCAGCTAAAACTATTGATAGTCCTTTCTTTTTTAGTGATTCTGCAATCTTTGCTGCAGTTGTTGTTTTTCCGCTCCCATTGATACCACAAAATAAAATTACGTAAGGTCCATCTTTTCCTTTAATTTTTTCAGATAAATCAAAAGGCTCAACTAAAATTTCTTTGATTATATTTTTTAAGGATTCTTTAATCTCTTCTTCAATTTCTTTTTTCAAAAACTCTTTTCCAACAATATCTTCTCTTAATTTTTTGATAACTTCTTCCGCAACTTCAAATGCAACATTGTTTTCTAAAAGCAACATTTTTAATTCTTCAGCATAAACATCAAATTCTTTTTCAGAGATTTTTACTTTTGAAAGTTTACTTGTTACTTTTTTGAAGAAAGATTTTGTGCCAGGTTTTTGTTCTTCTTCAAGCTCCTGATGAATTTCTTCTATTTTTTCTAAATCTGGTTGAAATTGTTTCATGCCTGCATTAAACTGCATGGGAACTTCAATTTCTTTTTTTGGAGTTTCTTTCTTTTTTTGAACCTGTTTTTCTGGCTTTTCTATTGGAGTTTCTTCTATTTCTTCGCTTTCTTTTGAAATCTTTTCAGTCCAGTTTTTCAACTTATCTTTCAGGAATTTAAACATTTTATTAGTACTATCCAAATTCTTATAAATATATTGTTCTTGGTTAAGTTATGAAATCAAATCAACCAAATAGGTCTGAAGGAAGATTTTCATTCATTTGCCATAATAACCTAAATGTCATAAAGAGGTATGTCAAATGATGCAAAAAATAATATTTTTAGCTCATTCGCTTTGCAGGAGACAAATCAAATGAAAGGGGTGTTTATTTTATTGGATGGTTTGGGTGATTTACCAAATAAATTACTCGACGATAAAACTCCATTAGAGGCTGCAAATACACCTAATTTGGATTTTTTGGCTAATAGGGGGGAATTGGGTTATATGTATCCAGTTAGACCTAGTTTTGTTCCAGAATCTGATGAGTCAATAGTATCTATTTTTGGAAATGAACTAATCTCGAGTACAAGAGGCCAATTAGAAGTTAGGGGAACTGATGTTGAATTAACTAGGGGAGATTTGGCTTTAAGAGCTAATTTTGCAACTATTGATAATCTTGAAAAAGGAACTATTTTAGATCGGAGAGCAGGAAGAACTTTGACAACTGCAGAGGCGGGGATTCTTGCAAAAGCAATTAGCAAAATAAAAATTCCTTGCGATTTCGTTTTCAAACCGACTGTTCAACATAGGGGTGTTTTGGTTTTTAGGGGAGGATTTTCTGATAATATTTCTTCAAATGATATCCAATATAAAAAAGGAAAATTGATCGGAGAACACCATTTGATGGATGTTAAATCATTGGATGATTTAGAAAATTCATTTTATACGGCAAATGTTTTGAATGAATTTTTGGAGAAAGTTTATCATGTTTTGGAAAAACATCCAGTTAATGAAGAGAGAGTTAGGAAAGGTTTGCTTCCTGCAAATTATTTGTTAGTTCGTGGTGCAGGAATTGAAAAACCTAAGTTGAAATTATACAGAAAATGGATGTCGATTGTTAATATGCCTTTGGAAATTGGTTTCTCAAGAACTTGTGGTATGAAGGTTTTTTCAACAGAATATCCTAAATTGAAAAAACTTGATGTTTATGAAAATCTTCATAAAGGTTTAAAGAAAGCTTGCAAATTTGCTATAAGAACTTTGAAAAGAAATCATAAGAAATTTGATTATGCTTATATTCATATTAAGGAAACGGATCTTCCAGGACATGATAATAAGCCTTTGGAAAAAAAGCAAATGATAGAACATTTGGATAGAACCTTGTTTAATTTTTTAAGAAAATTTGCCCCTTCTAAAAATATTAAAGTTGTAGTTACTGGAGATCATTCAACTCCTTGTAAACTTAAGGCGCATTCTGCAGATCCTGTTCCAGTTTTATTTTACAATAATTCTCCTCCCAAAGAAAAAAGATTTAATGAAAATGATGCAAGGAAAGGGAGTTTGGGAAGAATTCTTGGAAATGATTTATTTCCGAGAGTTGGTTTTTTGAAATAGTTAATTATATTGGGGATAATTATTTTTTATGTATTCAATTCCCCTTCCGATTTCCCGTATGTTGAACTCCAATAATTTTTCAGGTTTTCCAACCATTTTTTCTGGAAGAGATTTTTCGACTACTGTTTCAAGACTGATATCTTTTCTTACTTGAAGATATGCCCCAAGAAGGAACATATTACTTATCTTATCACGAGAATTCTCAATTAAGGCAGGAACTTCAATTAATTCAATACTATTCCTGTCAGGTTTCTCTTTTATCCTTGAGGGAACATATATCAAAATACCCTCTTTTAACTTATTGCTAAACTTATCCATCGATTTTTGAGTTGTAATAATCATTGTGTCTGGTTTTTCTACTTTTGGAGAATATATTTCTTCTTCAGAAGAATATTTCACTTGACTGTTACATACTCCTCCTCTTGTTTCAGGACCATATGAACCGAAGGCGCTCGAATCCTTATTTTCTTTAAATGCTGAATATGCAATCGTTCTACCCAAAAAGAGAATCCTATCTCCTCCTTGTCCTGCAATAATTAATTCTCTCATTTGTATTTATCCCGAAATATTCCTAATGGAAAGACTTTTTCCATTTTATTTCTTACGAAGTTCATAGATTCTGGAATAGTCATTCTTAATCCTTCAGGACAATTTGTTAATATTTCCACAAGGGAGAATCCTTTTCCATCCATTTGAGTTTGAATAGCTTTTCCTATTGATCGCGTCAACCCTTTTTTATCATAAACTGCAACTCTTTCGATATATGCTGGTGCTTCTTGGATAGCCAACATCTCACACATTTTCAAAGGA
>CAZJVQ010000061.1:0-4680 GCA_964549605.1 Candidatus Woesearchaeota archaeon
ACTTGGTGGTCAAATGATCGCTTGGGTGGATGAAATGTGTGAAGGTCTAGCAAACCAAGGATTATTTGTTATAAGATTCGATAACCGAGATGTTGGATTATCTACTAAATTTGATGAAGCTGGCTTACCAAACTTGTTGGAAATAAATGCAGCTATAGCACGTGGTGAAAAACCTGAAGTACCATACACATTAGAGGATATGGCAGATGATGCAATTGGGGTTTTGGATGATTTAAATGTTGAGAAAGCACACATCTGTGGTGCTTCCATGGGTGGAATGATAGTACAGGTCATTGCATATAGACATCCATCTAGAGTTTTAAGCCTAACTTCAATAATGAGCACCACTGGGAATCCTAATTTAAGGCAACCAACTCAAGAGTTAATACAGGAGTTATTCGCCCCTCTCCCGATGGAACGTGAAGCGAATATTAAGGAAGGAGTTAAACGTGGTCGCCTTACATATGGAACATTTCCATATAATGAGGAACAAGCACGCATGATGAGGACAAAGGCATATGATCGCTGTTTTTATCCAGTTGGAATTATGCGTCAAGCAGCAGCGATTTCTGCTAATGGTAATCGAAAACCTAAACTTGCATCAATAACCGTCCCTACTTTGGTAGTTCATGGAAAAGAAGATCCTCTCATCCCTTTTGAAGGAGGAGTCGACACTGCCGAAGCAATACCAGGAGCAGAACTGCTTATTTTAGATGGTATGGGGCATAGTTTTCCTCCAGAAGTTGCTCCTCAAATTCTAGAAGCACTTGTTGCTAATATTAACAAAGTAAATAGTTAAAGAGATTTTAAAAAAACAACTTTTATTTTTTTTTTTTCTTATTTGTTATTTTTCCACCAATACGGTCCTTTTATTGACTTTACTTCACCATAATCAGATAAAATAATTTGATTTTTCTCAAATGTAAATGCAAATCCTCCAAGATAATCTATCCACTTATCATGTGGCGGTAGCCCAAACCAACCATAACGAAAAGCAGTTGTGTGCCAGTCATGAGAAACATAAATATCCAATCCATTATCAGGGGCTAATTTGAGTTGATTCAATATAACATCTGCACCTTTTTGGCAATATTGGACTAAAGAAGGCATCTCCTCTATGTTGTAAAACCCTGATACCCATCTAAAAAAAACTACTCGATGTCGATATTTTTGTAATTCAGACATAAAGAATTGCTTATTCATACCAATTCCCCATACTGCCTTACATTCTCCTTTAAAAATGGCCTCCCCTCCAATTTTCCGAAAACCTGTGTGAATTTCTTCAGCAGTTTCTTTACATCGATTTACAGGACTATGAAATAATCGAACAGTTTTTCTTTTAGGTAATTTCGTACCAAACAGTTTCGCAATTGTTCTTCCTTGCGGGGTAAGCTCCATATACTGATTTTCATCTGTGAATTTCGGTTCAAATCTTTGCGAATGTCTAATAATAAGAATAGTTTTTGAATCAAATGAAGAATCTTTAAGGTTTTTGATTAGATTTCGAGCTTGTTCCGTCCAAACTCCATTGCTCCAAACTTCTTCTCCTTCACCATTAGTTTGCATTGATTCCTTTAGTTAACTTTTAATTTTTAGGTTTCCACCAGTGAGGAAATTCTATTGATGTTAATCCCCGATGATCATACAACATTATATGATCATTTTTAAATGTAAATGCAAATCCACCAAGATATTTAACCCAATTTTCGTCTGGGGGAAGCCCAAACCAACCAAATCGTAAAGACATTACGTGCCAGTCATGTGTCACGTAAATATCTATACCGTTATTAGGGGTGCTTTTTTCTTGATTCCAAATAAGCTGGGCTGTTTGCTGACAGTAAGTTGTAAAAGGAGTCCAGTCTTTTTCAGAATAAAAACCCGCAGACCAACGAAATAAAACTTTACGAAAATGGTCATTTTTGAATCTCTCGGTCAGAGTCTTTTCTTGTAGCCCTATTTCAAATAAGGGTTTAAGTACGCCTTTTAACTCACTACTCCCCCCAATATTTTGAAAACCTATATGGATATTTTCTGCTGTTTCTTCACATCGCCAAATTATACTATGGAAAAGTCTAATAGGTCTGTTTGTGGGTAAGTTTTCACCAAATTTTTTTGCTAGAGCATGGCCTTTGAGTGTCAATCTTAACTTATTAACATTTTCTAAGGGTTTTGGATCGTTTCTATGAGAATGTCTTAAAATTAGGATTAGTCTTGAGTCTAGTGGAAATTTATCCAAGTTTTCAATGATATTCCGTGCATGAACAACCCAATCTTCCTGTTTCCAGATTTGTTCTACATTCATTTCAATATATCCAATGATTTTATTTAAAAAATTAAAGCTAACATTTGAATTTATTCATTGTAAACTTCTTAATTCAATTATTAAGCGTTTTAGCTATTTTTTGTGATCCTAGAAGTTAATCTCTCATAATTAAATTAAAAGAGATATTTGAAAAAGAGTTTAAGTTTTTATGATTCCCAACGAAGAATCATAGCACCTTCAGATATAGAAAAACCGTTATTTCTATAGAGATTGAATGCTCGCATTTCAGTTTCAGTTCCTAATGTAATATATTTTGCTCCTTGCTTAGAAGTTACATTGATAATCTTAACCAATAAGAGTTTTCCTAATCCTTTACCTCGAAAATCAGGATGGATACACATACAACTAATATGTCTACTATTTTTGTCAAATTCTAGAACATATGAAAATCCAATTATCATATTATCCTTCATTAAGGCAACAGAAGCGTCTCTATTTGATATGTCTGGCTCGTAAAGGGTGTGAAAGTATTCTAATCTCTCATTTTTAGTTTGATAGGCAAAAAATTTAGCATCTCCCGATTCAAAAGATTTGGTATAACACTGATATATTTCATTTTCTTCCATATCATTCACTAATTTCATAGAAAATTCCTTAGGTATAATGAGTTTAGGAATCTCTCTCAAATATATATCATATACCATTTCTACATATTTTAATTTAGTGGAAAAACCCTGGGTTCGGAATAAAGTAACTGAATCAGGGAGAATTGCAATTTCTTCTGCTCCATCTAATGGGAGAGTTATCTCGATGCCCATAGAGCCTTGTTTTTTTGCTAAAATCTTTGCGCCATCAAGAAGTTTTGATGATATTTCAGCCCAATTTTGAGTTGGAGCAACTAATGGATTGATACCTAGAGCTTCTTCAAAATTTATCTCAAGAGTCTTATGACCTTAATTCAGTACAAATAGTGATATATTGCTGATAATACTGAGAAAGGATAAGAGAACTTCATAGCAAATTTTGAATAAGAATTCCTAAGTCTTCTAACAACGGAGTTAAGAATAGTTTTTGAAATTCTTTGATCCGTAAAGTGCTATAGAGGTAAAGCTCCAAGAAATTTTGGATTTCATAATTAATCTTATTTATATCAATAAATTCATATCCAGCTTCAATCTTTATTTTATCTAAATTTAAAGGTTTCAATTGTTTCACTACTAAGTGAGATACAAACCTGATAAATGCTTTTTCTATGGTGCTATCCTCTTCCTCAGTTAATATGTAGGCTTCATGAACAATCTTGTTTCTTAATTTCCTTATTGAATGCATTAAAATTTCAAGATCTTCTGGTAAATCTAATTCTTTAATTTTCTCTTCCATGTCTTTATTATTATGCTCTTCCACATGGATTTCAGTATATTCCTCTAAATTAGTAAAGAATCTAACTAAAAACTTAAAGGAGTCAACATTTTTATCATGTTTCCATTCTCGATAAGGATCTCCCCAATGGAAAAAATTAACCTCATCTAAAGCATTTTTAATTGTGTTCTTTATACCATCAACTTTTTCTATGAAATAATCCAAATAATCCATATAAGGCTTATTCTGAGGCACAAATGTGTATTTATAATGCTTGCCAAATTCTTTAAACGAACTCAATTTTTTAATCAGGGATGATTCCTCTACGATTTCTTTTTTGCCTACTTCTGCTACAAATTTAAACATAAACCCACATTCAGGGCAGTAGGTTACCCATGATCCTTTTATTGAAGAAAATGGTTTAACGACTATCTGGTGTTTTTCTTTATGAAATTCCATAAGTTCTCCCTTGGATTCAACAAGGTCGAAATGATTTTTATCAAGATGAAATGATTCTGGAATGAATTCAAAATTACAAATTGGACACTTAATCTTTTTTTTTGTGGGAGCTTTGTTCTGAGTCATGAAACCTCACTATTGTATTATATTAAAAGAAAACTAACTAATTAAGTAAGAAATCTTCATATATTAGGTTTATCGAAAACTTAAATGATCTTTTAAGAAGTAGAAAGATAATTATAAAAAAAAGTTATAATATCATCAAATAATTGAGAATTCTGGTGCATTAAAAATATGTCCAAAATTGATTTCTAATTTTTGAGGAGCTTTAACTCTTTTTTTTAGCTTTCAAATCCAAAATTTAAGCTTTAGCGATTTATTTGTTTCTGATTTTGGGAAATATCGCACCTGTTTTTTTCTGGTAATCTCGATAGTCATCTCCAAATCGTCTAATTAAATCTTTTTCTTCAAAATAAATCATTATTGGTAAATAAATTATCATGTGGGCAACCATAACTATCACAAGAAACCAAGAATTTAACGCTAAAGCCAAAGCTACAAATAATGGAAATTCTCCAGCTGATTGAGGATGACGAATA
>CAZJVQ010000062.1:0-2458 GCA_964549605.1 Candidatus Woesearchaeota archaeon
CATAATTGCACTACTCCTATTTATCACTTATTTTATTACCTTTTCAATATTTGGCTCAATTGGTTTTTTAATTTTTAGTAAAAAAAGACTAGAGAGAGGGAATAAAATTTCATTTGTATTAATATCTTTTGCTGTAGGAGTTTGTCTTCATATAGTTTATTCACTTATAATAATCGCTTTTCAGATATTTAGTTTTTTTACAATTTACTTACCTTTTATAATAATAGATATATGTTTCATAATCTTTAGTTTCAAGAAAAATAATATAAAACTGAAAGATAAAATAAAAGGAGTTAGCTGGAAAAAAATTATTCTTCTTTTAAAACGCAATTTTGCAAATTTCCTAATGATTGCCATAGTTTTTGTACTGCTCTATATATTTCAAATGTTTATAATATGGCAACGTGTAGATTACCCTAGTATTGACCCTTATTTGTGGTTTGGGGAAATTTGGTCCACCCTTAAGCATGGTTCATTAAATTTTGATTTCGTTGGAGTATATCCTCCTGGATTTATAATATTCACCTCAAGCATAATCTCATTAAATGAAAATTTTCTAGTTGCATATTTTTTATGCAAATACATGCCATTTTTTCTAACAGTTATAAATTTAATTGCTTTATGTGAAATTTTAAAATTTTTTATTAAAAAAAGAGCCATAATTTTCTGTGCTTTACTACTCTTTTTAAGTAATCAATATTTCTTCTATCGTTTTGCTATGCTATTACCTTCAACCTTTAGTACAGCATTAGGATTCCTATTTTTAATAACGCTTAAAGATGGATCTATTGTCAATATGCTCTCAAATGAGAAAAAATTACGAAAAAATGTATTTTTAAATTTTAAGATCAAAAACGTTGTAGTAAGAGGGATTATCCTTTCTGGAATAATTATGGCTCATCCTCTATATGGACTTTATTACATAATTTTTTATTTTTTATTTGAAATATTTTCTTTCATTATAATATTAATAAGAGACAGGTCAAATATAACGCTAAAAGTAATCAATACAGGGCATTTCTTTCTACAACTTATTTCAATTTTTTCAATTTTATTGGTGATGATGCTCCCTTATATTCTATATTACTATTCGACTTTTGGTGTTACCTTGTGGGATTCATATTCTTTTTATTTTGAACCTTTATATCTTTTTGACCCGTTATCTGATATCGCTAAGATTGGAGAATGGTTTATCAAAATGGCTGAAGACCTTTTATATAACACAAAAATGGGAGATTTTGAGCGTGACATTTTTAAACTTATTTTTACCCCAGTTAGTAAGACTAATATAGTGCATTTTTCTTGGATAATTGGATCAGGTATAATTTTTATAACTTTCGGAATTTTTATTCCAGTTAATCATTTCTTTCACTTAAACAAAAAACAGAAAAATTTAGTTAGATTTATTAAATTTACTTTCATTTTTACAGTTTTAATTTATATGGCGGAGGAATGGATAAAATTTCCCCAAAACATTAGAACATTTATGGACATCTACCTTATACGTCTTATTGAATTATTCTCGGGATTTTGGTTTATAATATTTTTTTTCCCTTTTGTATTTATTATAGTTTTAGTGAAGAGGTTAATTCGTAGAATTATTTTATATAAAAATTTAGCCAACAAAAGAGGATTTAGAAAAATTATAGGAAAGAGATTAACTAGTAAAATTAGAAGATATAAAATTTTAGCCATCAGAAGAGGATTTAAAAAAATTAAAGATAAGAAATTAATAAACAGATATTTTAACGCATTTTTCTCGATATTAATTATTTGCCTAAGTGGTATTTATTATACTCTTAATTATCCAAAAACATTATCCACGGTGCGGTTTTATTTCTCGAAAGGCCAGGTAGATGTTGTTTTGTTTGCTGGAAATTACTTCGATGAAAATCCATCAGATACCGAAAATATTTTACTTGTTGAGAATGGACCATATTATCACTTTTTGTATGACATAATACAAGAAGAAAACTTAGAAAAAGTATATTATAAATTTGATTATACTTTGAACGATATTTTGAATTTCACTGATTATATTGAATTTAAAGGAGATCTTGAAGCTAAGAATGCTTCATATGGATTATTTACTGTAGAATTTACTGATGTAGATTTTCAAACAAACCTCTACAAGGATTTTAATATTCTATATAGAAATGAGGATGATTGGCTTTTTGCAGAATTAAAATGATTAAATGAGTGTTAGGTAAATCTAATAAATTCTAGCTTCTATAACCATGATAATTCCGCAATATTCTAGGGTTAATGTATATACATTTCATATTTTTAATTATATTATTTTGCTAAAAGCATATATATCTTAGTAAAAATAGTTATAATTAAATAACTGAGAGAATTTAAGTAAGGGTAAATTAGATAGCTTAAGGAGTTTCATAAAATGCGTATTTTAATAATTGGAGCAGGCATAGCGGGTTTATATAAAGCATATTCATCACTG
>CAZJVQ010000062.1:2468-4632 GCA_964549605.1 Candidatus Woesearchaeota archaeon
GAAGGACACTATGTCCAGATATTGGAAAAAACGGAGAATTTAGGAGGACAATTAAATACAATCAAATATGAATATGGAAAAGGATCGTATTATTTTGATGTAGGTCCACATGTCCCCCCAAGAATTCACAATGTATGGGATAATTTGTGTGAAAGAGCGAATTCAATAAATATACCTCTCCCAATCAAAGTTAACATAAAATTAAAACCGGGATTTGATCTAGTTTTTCCACCAGATTTAAGAATAATTAAAAATCTCAGAATTAACAATATTTTACTGTTGATAAAATATATTATTTCTTACTTATATACTTCAAAACATAAGGTTAAAGAAAAAAATCTTGAGGATTCATTGATTAATTCATGGGGATTAAAATTTTTTCAAGATCATATGTATCCATTCATTTCAAATTTTTGGAAATTTGATATTTCTAATATGTCTAAAGATTACAAAGCTAGAGTCACACCCCCACGAATTAGAGATACAATCCAACAAATTTTTGAATTAATAACCAAAAGAGGTTTCAAATCAGATAAACAACATAGTTTGGATCCCAAAATTTCAATAAAGGATAAATCAAAGTTTAGAAATTTCTATCTTTACCCAAAATATGGATGTAAGGGAGTAATTGATGTCTTGAAAGACGATATTATATTAAATAATGGAATAATTAAAACAAATTCAATAATAACAGATTTAAACTCATATAACGATCATATTGAAATAAAATACATGCAAGGTAAAAATTTATTTACTGAAGAATTTGATAAAATATACTGGGCAGCTTCAATCTTAGATCTTATCAATATTTTAAAATTAAAAAATTTTAGTCGATTAAAATATAGAAAATTGCTTACAATAAATCTTAGTATTAATAAAAAAGATTTACTTGGTGATAAAGTACACACATCATATATTATGATACCGAATATTCTTTTTCACAGAATTTATGAACCAAATAAGATTAGTCCGTATATGACTCCAATAAACAAAACTTCTGCTTGTTTAGAAATAACACTAGATAAAAAGATCAACAATCCTACAGATCTATTTAGAAGATCTTTAAATCAATTTTGTTTATTGTACAATTTAAAAAAATCAGAAATAAAATTTTTAGGAAGTAATTATTATGAGGAAGCGTATCCTTTACTATTTGTCGGTTATAACAAAGAAATAGTTCGTTTAAAAGAAGCTTTAAGAAAGAAGACTTCAAAAATCTCTTTAATTGGAAGAACAGGCCAATATTTCCCTTATAATGTTGTAGAAACTCTTAATTCTACTTTGTAACAGATTGTGAAATTAATTCACGAATTTTCTGTTTTATTTTTAGTGTCACGATAATTAAACTCGATGAATTCAAAAATTAAGGAAATTAGAAACAATAACCGTTCGGAGAGGTGAAGGAAAAGAGGATTTAAGATGAGGTTTCTTGAATTTTTTTTAATTTGGGGAATGAGTAACATTAAATTATCCAATCTAATAATCTTCCTTTGTCATCATTTTTCATTTCATTATTTCTCATAGAATTTTAAAATCTCTTCAGAGATCATATTTTCTAGGCGATTTTTAATAGAAATATACCTATCAACATTCATTTTTAATCTTTTTTCAAAATCTACTTCAGGTTTCCAATTTAATTCTTTTATTATCTTATTGTGATTTATTGCGTATCTTACATCATAACCTGAACGACAACTAAATCGTACAATAACAACTTTTAAATCTCTTTTTAGATTATTATACGTTAAAAAGAGGTTCTGTTTTGATTTTAAATATACTTAATTCTGATGTATATTTCATAATTGCTCTACTCCTTTTTGTAACTTATTTTATTACCTTTTCAATATTTGGTTCTATTGGTTTTTTAGTTTTTAGTAAAAAAAGACCCGAGAGAGGTAATAGGATAACATTTGTATTAATATCTTTTGCTATAGGAGTTTGTCTTCATATTATTTATTCATTTATCCTATATTCTTCTAAGATATTTAATTTTTTTACAATATACTTACCCTTTATTATAATAGACGCATGTTTCATAATTTATAGGTTCAAGAAAGGTAATGTAAAACTAAGAGACAAATTAAAAGCAGTTAGCTGGAAAAAAACTTTACTTCTTTTAAAAAGCAATATTTCAAATTTCTTAATGCTAGCCGTAATTTTTGTG
>CAZJVQ010000063.1:0-2153 GCA_964549605.1 Candidatus Woesearchaeota archaeon
CACCCTTTTTCATAAATATACTAAAAGAAAGTACTTTTTAAATTTATTTAACCGGTTTCATATCTTTCCAAGCTATGTCGAATAATTGTTCTAAGGCTTGTGCAAAGAATTCAGTATTTATCCAAACTCCTGTGTCGTAATTTGGATGGAATTTTTCGTCGTCAAGAAGCATGAACATTACTTGGTTAGAATCAATTACGATAAATCTTGCTTTAATCTTATCTATGTTTTTTACTTCTGCAACTTTTTTAAGTTCTTTAGCGATTTTAATATTGTTACTGTCTATTGGTGCGGCGATTCTTATTTGAACTCCTCGTTTTTTACATTTTTCTAAACTTGGCATTAGTGCTTCAACCTTTCTAACTAATCCTTCATTAGTTGTTACGATTGTAATTGAGCTTTCTGCATTTCTCACCATCATGTCTAAATGATTGTAAAGATTTTGTCTTCCTTTCAAACTTCCAGAAAGATCTGATGGTTCAACGAATTTTATTCCTTGTGTAAATAAAGTATTAAGTTCAGTAATTACTTCATCTTCTTTTAATACTTCAAGTCTCTTAGTTCTTTCTTGAGCGTCTTTCATCAGATTTCTTTTTACTCTTTCAACAACTTCTTCTGGTTTTAGGGCAACGAATTTTATTGGTTTTCCTAATTTCATAATGATAAATCCTTTTTTGTCTAAGCTCTCAAGAATGTCGTATGTTCTAGATCTTGGAACGTCAGAAATATTACTTAATTCTCCTGCTGTCGATGTGCCTCGAGAAAGAAGCGCAGTCCATACTTTAACCTCGTAAAGGTTTAAATCGAAAATTTTTCTTAGTCTACTCAAAAATTCTTCTTTTACTATCATTTTATTTTATGTTTGGTTTTGCTTTTAAAGTTTGTTATGATAAAAGAGTAAATTCGAAGCACCACCCGTTAGTGATTATTTTATTACTATTTTACCTCTTTTCTCTTTAATCTTGAATTCAATATTATTTTTAAATGTTTCTTCCTTTTCAGTAGTGTCCTTGGCTTTTATAACGAGGGTTTTGGAATTTGTACGGTTTTTTAGGAAATCTTCTTGCGATTCTAGTGTATTTTTGAATTCTTCATTTGTTATTAAAATTAAATCAATTCTGTCTGTTTTTACTAATCCTAACTTTTTTCTGAATGCTTGAACTTGTCTTGACATTTCTCTTGCATAACCTTCTGCTTCCAGTTCAGGAGTTATGTTTGTGTCAAGTTCTACTTTCCAATTATGCTCTCCTGTTTGTTTTTTCCAACTAATTTCTTTCACATTTAATTGAGTTTTAAGGATTTCCTCAATTTCTTTGTTTAGCTTGATATAATATGTAATTTTTGCTTTAGCTAAAGGCCATTTTAATCCAATTTTTTCTTGATCTCTTTCTGATAATCCTTTTTCAGTTAAAAGATTTAATCCATGAAATTGAATATCTAAATCATGATCTTTTTTCTTATCTGACTTTGGCCAATTCGAAAGATGTACAGATTTTTTTGAAAAATTTTGATAAATGTATTCTGGAATGTAAGGTGTGAATGGAGCTAGAATCAAAGAAACCTTTTCTAAAACTTCTCCAACAATTTCTTTATTGTCTTCTCTGTCTCTCGTTATTTTAATATAATTTCTTGAGAAATCGTTTACAACAAAATTTTGTAATGCTCTGAATGCTTCATCTAAAGAATAATCTTCCAGGTTTTTTGTTACTTCTTCTATTGTTGAATTTAATCTGCTTAAGATCCATTTATCTTCAATTTTCTTGTTTAGTTTTTTCTTTGGAATTTGTTGATAGTATTTGTTGCAATTATATAAAACTGTTAGGAAAGGAATTACTGATTCTCTCATAAGATTAAACGAAAATCTTTTTTGGCTTCCCACGTCTGTTGTGAAAAATTGAAGTCTTATTGCGTCAACTCCTGCTTGTTCAATCATTTCATCAGGTTTGATTATGTTTCCCTTACTCTTACTCATTTTTTCTCCTTTTTCGTCGACAACATGTCCCGCAGAAATTACACTTTTGTAAGCTGGCTTGTTGAATAATAAAACTCCAAGAACGTGTAAGGTGTAGAACCAACCTCTTGTTTGATCTATTGCTTCAGAGATGTAACTGTATGGGAAATGTTTTTCGAATAGTTCTTTGTTTTCGAATGGG
>CAZJVQ010000063.1:2163-4495 GCA_964549605.1 Candidatus Woesearchaeota archaeon
TTGCTGCTCCAGAATCATACCAACAATCAATCACATCTGGAATTCTTGTCATTTCTTTTCCGCATCCACATTTTAATTTTACTTTATCTATTATTGGTCTGTGTAAATCCATTCCTTTTGGAATTTTTTTGGTAGCTTTTTCATTTAATTCTTTGACGCTTCCAATAACTTCATCTTTCCCACATGAACATCTCCAAATTGGCAAAGGTGTTCCCCAGAATTTGAATCTTGATAATGCCCAATCTCTTGCCCCTTCCAACCATTTTCCAAATCTCCCGTCCTTGATATGCTTTGGTTCCCATTTTATTTTTTGATTCATTTCAACTAATTTATCTCTGAATTGGCTAACTTTAATCCACCAAGATGTTATAGCATAGTAAAGCAGGGGAGTTCCGCATCTCCAACAGAATGGGTAAGAGTGAGTTATTTTTTCTGTCTTGAAAAGTAGATTTCTTTCTTTTAGATCTTGGATGATATCTTTTTCTGCAGATTTTACAAATCGTCCATTGAATTTAGGAACGATATCTAGGAATTTTCCATCTTGTCCAACTGTGTGTACTGCTGGCAATCCTTCCTTTTTACCAACTTGGTAATCGTCTTCACCATACATCACGGCAGTGTGCACAATTCCAGTTCCTTCCTCTGTCGAGACGAAATCTGCAGGAATAACTTTGTGGGAATTTTCATTTTGAGTTTCTTTAATATCAAATAACGGTTCATATTCTAAACCAACTAAATCCTTTCCTTTTAATTTTTCTACAATTTTATATTTTCCATGAATCAAGTCTAATTTTTCTTTTCCAAGAATTAATTTGTCGCCATCTTCTAATCGAACTTTTACATAATCTATTTTTGGTCCTACTGCTAATCCAACGTTTCCTGGAAGTGTCCAAGGTGTTGTTGTCCAAGCTAAGATATATTCATTTTCTTTATTTTTTAATTTGAAAGCTACGTAAACTGATTCTTCCATAACGTCCTTGTATCCTTGAGAAACTTCATGACTTGATAATGGCGTTTCACATCTTGGGCAGAAAGGAGAAACTCTAAATTCTTCGTAAAGTAAATTCTTTTTGTATAATTCTTTTAGACTCCACCAAACGCTTTCAATATAATCATTTTCAAGAGTTACATATGGGTGATCTAAATCAATCCAATATCCTAATTTTTTTGTTGATTTTTCCCAATCAGAGATATTTGTAAAAATACTATCTCTACATTTTTTTATGAATTCTTTTATTCCGTATTTTTCTATGTCTTTTTTTGAGTTTAATTTTAACGCTTTTTCAATTTGAACCTCAACAGGCAATCCATGACAGTCCCATCCACCTTTTCTGGGAACGCTGAAGCCTTGCATGTATTTGAATTTGCAAATTATATCTTTGAAACTTCTTGCTTCTAGATGATGTAATCCTGGAGGTGCGTTTGCAGTTGGAGGTCCTTCTAAGAATGAAAATAATGGTTTTTTTGAATCGTATTGTACTGCTTTTTTGATTTCTTTATCATACTTTTTCCAAACTTTGTCTGCTTCTTGTTCTACTTTTTTAAAATCGTACATCTTATTTTTCTCAGGATTTTAATACTTTTAAATTATTTGAAGTTTTCTAAGAATTCTTTTTCTACAAAATGTAATTTTCCTGGAATGATTATGCAAAATGGTTTGATTATCTCCATTTCCATCAGGTTTTCAATATCACTGTAGTCAATTCTGCTATTCTTAGTTCCAATATTTTGTCCAACAATTATTTTGTTTAACTTTACACCTTTATTATGTGCGGAAACTCTTAGTTCTTCTAAGGCATCTCTTGATTCTAAACCAATATCAATCAAAATTAAACTGTGGGCGTCTATTGATTGGTTTTCTTTAACTATGTCCATGTAACTGTCTGGTGTGAAGTTCTTTTTTTCGTCCCATTTTGGCATGCTTGCTGTTTTTCCGAATTTGTAAAGTTGCAATCCTGTTTCGGCAACTGCATCTAAGATTGAAGAACTGTGTATTATTCTGCACTTTATTCCACTATTTATAGCTTCTTGCACTAATGTAATGTGTGTTGTTGCAGTTAATGGGGAACCGTAAATCAATAGTGCGACATCTTTCTTTTTTGCTTCATCAATTATTTTCAGGCTTTCAACAAAATCTCTGTCTGCTGGGTAAAACTTTTTGTCAAATAGTGCTTTGATTGCTCCTTCGTTGTAAGGGAAATCGACGGTATAGTTTTCCAAATAGACTTTCTTACATTTCTTTATTGTGTCTAAGCCTTCTTTTGAAATTCCGCTCGCATTTAGGCCCAATCCTATCAAGTATAACATATAAAGAAAACATAATTTTCCTTAT
>CAZJVQ010000064.1:0-672 GCA_964549605.1 Candidatus Woesearchaeota archaeon
GGGAGTGCCGGAGTGGTCAAACGGGCTGGATTAAGGCTCCAGTAGCTTAGTGCTTGCGAGGGTTCGAATCCTTTCTCCCGCATTCCAGAAACTTTATAAACAGCTTTTATCTCGAAAAAATATAACCTGCGAGTTAATCGCGTTAGCAGGATAGATTTATTCTATCCAAAATTACAATGAAAACTAAAACAAAAATTGAAACACAATTGAGAAAGAAAACAAACCAAGAAGTAGTTGAAACTATAATCAAATCTAAGAAAAGTAAAAACTGGTTTGAAGTGGCAAAAGTAATTTCTGGGCCAAGAAGAAAAAGAGTTGTAATGAATTTGGAAGAAATTAATAAAATTGTAAAAGAAGGAGAACATGTTCTAATTCCAGGTAAAGTTCTTTCTAAAGGAAATTTGGATAAGAAAATTAAAATTGTCGCTTCAGATATTTCTGAAGTTGCTAAAGAAAAATTAGAAAAAGCCAAAATAAGTTATTCTAACATACTTGATGAAATTAAAAAAAACCCTGAAGCGAAAGGGTTGAGAATTTTAAAATGAAAATAGTTGATGGAACAAACGCAGTAATGGGAAGACTTGCAAGTTATGTAGCTAAGCAAGCCATGAAAGGTGAAGAATTTGCAGTTGTTAATTGTGAGAAGGTAATAATTACTGGAAGTAAACAAAA
>CAZJVQ010000064.1:682-4463 GCA_964549605.1 Candidatus Woesearchaeota archaeon
CAGCAGGACAAATCGAGGTAAGGGCTAATTAAAAAACAAAATATTAAAGGAAAATATTTGGAAAAGAGAGAGAAAGTTGGAAGTGGGCAACAAGGGCCAAAAGTTTCAAGGTTATCTGAACAAATAGTAAGAAGGGCCATAAGAGGAATGGTATCGAACCATAGAATGGGAAAGGGAAAAGAAGCATATAAAAGAATAAAATGTTATGTTGGAGTTCCAAAAGAATTTGAAGGGAAAGATATGATCTCAATGGATAATAAAACTAAAGCTAAACATTTGACTGTTAAACAAATATCATTAAAATGAAAGTAAATCAACCAAATAGATCTGAAGGAAGATTTTCATGCATTCTAATTGAAGAAAGGAAAAAATTCAAATGAAACCAATAGGAACAACTGGAAAAAGAAAAACTGCCGTTGCAAGAGCAGTTATTGTAGAGGGAACTGGAAAAGTTACAATAAACAAAAAAGATTACAACAAATTTCAAATTTTTGATAGGTTAAAAATAGAGGAACCTTTGAAAATTGCTAAAGAAGTTCTTGGGAAAACTAATTTTGATGTTAAAATCAAAGTGAAGGGTGGTGGAGAAAAAGGACAAATAGATGCTTCTAGACTGGCACTTGCTAGAGCAATTGTTAAATTTTCTAAATCAAAGGAATTAGAAAAAACATATGATGAGTATGATTGGAGTTTGCTTGTAGCTGATGTTAGAAGAAAGGAAGCTTACAAACCTGGAGATAGTAAGGCCAGAAGAAAGAGACAGAAATCTTTCAGATAATTATTTTAGAAGATCTCTTTTATGATGATTCCAATCTAGTTCTTTACGGGGAACATGTCTGAATAAATAATGGGCCATTTCGTCAGCAAGGTTAACTAAGAGATATTTTTCATCGAATTGTGGTCCAGCCTCAATAATGATCCTTGATTTTTCTATAGAACATAAATCTGAAACGGCATCCCCGACATAATTAAGCTTATCTTTTGAAAAATCTCCATCTATCATAATTTCCAATCTGTCAAATTTTTCTAATGGGGCCCCTCGAATTAAACTTGCAGTTATTTTGTCTATCAATTTAAATTTTCCGGCATTTCTTTTGGGACTATTTCCCAAATCTGATTTATTAAGGAGTAAAAAAGAGTAATCTCTTTGATTAAGTTTCCTAAGTAATTGATTATGATTATCTCTTTCTTTCTTAAAATATCCCTTTGCTACATCACTTATTATGTCTGAGAAAGTTGCTACAAAATATTCTGGAAAACGCCCATGATTTGATTCATCCACACCCACATAAAGTGTTTTATTGGATTTGTTCAATTCAATCATAAATTAGGAAAATTTGTGAATTTAAAAAGTTTTATTTGGGGATTATAAAAATTTATAAAGAATAAATGATACCAAAATTTATGGAAGAGAGAAAAGAAGCATTAATGAGGATTGTGGTTTTAGTTATTTCAGGAATTATTCTTGCAGTTTGGAAATACTTGGTAATGGTGCTTATGATATTTAATTTCATATATGTTTTATTTACTAAAAAAAGGATGAAAGATTTTGCAGATATGTGTGAAGTTTGGAATACTCAATGGTATACTTTCCAGAGATATATGTTCTTTGTGAATAATGATCGGCCTTTCCCATTTAATAAGTTGGAAAAGAGCATGAGTAAGTATGAGAATTAAAGAATCTTACTGGGAATTGTATGGGAAACTTGGATTGGTCGGGGGAATTATTGGGTTTATTCTTGGTTGGATTATCTTTGGAACTTTTTTGGATTCATTCTGGATTGGAGCAATCGGATTAATTATCTTGTCCGTTATCGGATTAATTATCAATAAACCAAAAAATATTTCTTTGAGAAAATTTATTCTAGAAAAATTAATCTAAAATACTATTTGATTCCTAGTTTTTCTAGTTTGTCTTGAACGTGATTGAATAATGTTGAAGAGATTATTGGTTCGTGGTTTCCATTGTAAATTTGATTGTTGAATTTTACTTTTCCAATATATGTAAAATTCTTTAGAATCTTTTTTAATCCGTTAACCGAAAAATTGTGTTTATCTGCAATTTTTCTTAAGCTTAAATTTTCATTCAGAAACAATTCAAATATTTCTTCTATCTCTTTGAAATTTTCTGCAGGCACTAATTTTTTTCCTTCAAATTTATATCCGAAAGGAACACGAGACATCAAAGAACCTTGCATGGCTTTTTTCTCCATTCCCTTCTTTTGAACTTCCCCTCTCGAGTATAAACTATTAATTTTTTCTTTCAACTCTTGGTTTTCTTTTTTTAGGGATTCAACTTCTTCTTTTAGATTTTGTAACTCGTTCATTTTAGTTCATTAACTCATCTAAAGGGGATTTAATTTTTTTAAGTTCTTCTCTAGAAATGTGTGTGTAAATTTGGGTTGTGCTTAAATCAGCATGCCCCAAAAGCTCTTGTATTTTTCTGATGTCAATATTATTTTCTAATAAATGCGTAGCGAAACTGTGTCTTAATGTATGGCAATGAACATCTTTTTTTATTCCTGCTTTTTTTGCTATACCCTTTACAATTTTTTGTAGATTTCTTGAACTTAGTTTTCCTTTTGGACCGTTAAATAAATATTCTTGATTTTTTTCTTTTTGTTTCTTTACTTGTTTCCTTAAATTGTTGAATAAAAATTGAGGTATGTTGAAAATTCTGTCTTTCTTTCCTTTTGCCTGTCTTATATGTCCAGATTTTTCTTCAAAATTTAAATCCAAAATTTTTAATCCAATAATTTCAGAAACCCTCATCCCACAAGCATACATTAAAGATATCATTAATTTTGATTTTCTTGTTTCTACAGAATTTAACATTTTTTTTACTTCCTCTTTTGTTAAAACTGTTGGGAGATGTTTTTCTCTTTTTGGTCGTTTGATTCCTAGAGTGATATCATTTTTCAAAATGTTGGAATAAGCATATCTAATTGCAGAAAGAAAAAGAATTATTGACATCGAAGCGTTATCACTTAAATTTTCTGCAATATATGTTTTTACATCGTCTTCATCTATTTCATCTGGATTTTTTTTTGTGAAATTTAGAAATCTAATATTTTCGGACAAATAATTTCTTATAGTGTAATTTGAATTTTTAGATATTTTTAATTCGACTTCAATTTTTTTTAGAAATTCTTCTTTATTCATCTCCCTTACTTGAATTGTGCGAACTTCTTTAAATAGCTTGCTTTTTAGGAAGCTTTTTATCTAATTAAAACTATTAATTATTATGTCTTATATAATTGGAGACTTGGGATATACTTCTAGTGCTTGTTCTGATTTAATTAAGTTAATCCGACAAATTTCTGAGACAGGAAATTTAGAAGATTTTGTTAGATTCCAAGAAGAATTGGATTTAGCAATATCAAACCGAGATTCATTATCTGATAAGGAAAGAGAAATAGTTGCCGAAATTATGAGTGGAGATGAATATTTTAAAGAACTTGGAACTGGAGATTATCTTTATACTCTTGGGGATTTTTCAGACTATGTTGATAATGCTTTGGAATCGGAAGGTTATAGTAATAAATATTGTGATAAGGAATTTTTGAAAAATATTTTTTTAGAGGGATTGGTTGAGCTGGAGGATTATATTAAAGATGAAGTGGAGCAGACAAAATTTGAGGCTGATGAAAGGGAGGACATAATTAAAGAATATGAGCGTCTTACAACCCATAATCCTTTTAAGAGAATTTAAATGAAAAAATTAATTTCTTTAGTTCTTGCTGTGGGAGTAAGTGGTTTAATTTCGTCTAGTTCGTTTGTG
>CAZJVQ010000065.1:0-3806 GCA_964549605.1 Candidatus Woesearchaeota archaeon
TGAGGGCTGGTTTGAAAAAAGCAAAAATAACTGGCAATGTCAAAGTTAATAGGAAATTGGATAAAGTTATGAATGATGATTTGAAAGCGAATGATGGAATTGATTATCTTTATAGAAAAGGATTTGATGAATATTCTTTGAGTAAGATTTTGAGTGTGGGAGTTTTGGGAATGAAGGCGAAAAAGAAACTTGTTCCAACGAGATGGAGCATTACTGCAACTGATGATTTAATTGCTAAACAATTAATTAATAAAATTAAAGATTATAAATGGATTGAGAATTATGAATTATTTTTTGGAGAATTTATGGGGAATCAATATTTGATTTTGCTTTTTCCGAACGTTTTTTCTTACGAATTGTTTGAATTATATATGCCTGGGAGTTCTTGGAATCCAAGTCAAGAGTTGAAAGCTTCTACAGATTTTGAAAGCTATTTCGGTAGAAAGACTTATGCTTCAAATACTGCTGGAGGATATTATGCTTCCCGTTTACCCATTTTAGAATATCTTGAAAGTATAAAACGACAGGCTTCCGTTTTGACAATAAGATTAGAGACTCCAAGTTATTGGGCTTCATTAGGAGTTTGGGTTGTTAGAGAAAGCGTTAGAAAAGCTTTGAAAAAGAAAATGGAATTTTTGAGTAAAGAAGATATTCTTAATGGAGTTAAACAAATAGGTAAGATTAAATTTGATTTTGATTGTTTGGAAATTTTGAAAAAAAGTAAACTTTTAGAAGAGATTGGAAATCAAAAAAAGCTTAGAGAATGGTTTTAACAAAACATTTATAATTAAAATAACATATATTTTGTTATAGATATATTGAATTATATGTATACTTTAAATAAGAAAAAAATTTGGACTTTTCAATGAATTGGAAGAAAATTGCGTGTACTGCTCTTGCGGTTCCGATGTTATATGTTGGTATTGGTTCGATTAAATCGTCCAATGTTTATGCTGCCACATCTCCTTCTAATAATCAAACCATTGAGCAAAAAGTTGAAGATAAAGATATTTTTCCTGAACCTGAAAATTGCCCAAAAGATTTTGAAAGAAAACCATTCTATTTCGATGAGTTTCAATTTACCCCTCTTGAAAATGTTCACTTAGATGGCAAACTTAAAGGATTTGCCCAAAAACATGCATCTTTTCATGGAACTTTTTTTGATTTTCAGAAAGTTCTTATGTTCCCTACAAGATTTTTTGGGAAATGTGACTGGGATTCTGATAGGTTTACATGGACTTGGGGAGTTGGGAATGAAGCCTATGTTGAAGAGGATGTTAGGCAATTAGTTTGGAATTTAGCATCAAGTATGAGGTGGTATACTGAACAAGATCAATTTTTGGAATTTGGATGGCAACATCATTCTTTTGCTAAAATTAAGAATGATGATACTGAAACTTATATAGAAAAAAATAAAATTAATATTGAAAATGCTGATATAAGAGATATTTTATTCTTTAAATTTGCAGATCAACTTAAGTTTAATGATAAGTCTAGCTTAGAGTATTCTGTTGCACGTAATATTTGGGAAGCATATTTTGAAGATATTCCCGAATCATTTTGGAATAAAGAAAAACGAAGACCTTACAAATCAGTTGCTTTGGATGCTAAACTTTCTTATTCTGCTCACGATCAATTAGATTTTTCTGCTAAATGGCAAGGAGAATTTGCAACTTCACGTTCTTCTCCACAAAGATTTGAATTTTCAGTTGATTTGTTTTCTGATTCTAAAAGAGAGAGGGGGGTTTCGTTATTTTATCAAAATACCAACGGTGCGGGGAAAGATTCTATAAGTGTGGGATATCATGGACTTAGAATGAATGGATGGGCATCAGGAATTAAATTATTCCATAATTCTTTTTAATATTTGAACTATTTTTAACAGTTAGATTTATTAATGTTTTTTTGTTATTAAATTGAAGAGGCTAAAATGTTTAGACATAATTGTAGATTTGTTGAGGCTGTTTTGGGGATAGTGGTAATTGTATTCGCTTTTCTAAGTGATTTATATTATTCTCAATGGATCATAATTTCCTCAGCTATTTTATTGTTGCTTCATTCAGCCACGTGTAGTGCTTGTGGAATTTCGATCCCCGAAGATCTTGGTAGAAGGAGGAAGAAAATAGTCCCAATTAAATTAAAGGAGATAAAAATGGAAGATTATCATAAATGGTTTGGTACGCTTTTACCAGCACTTATCTTGGTTTTTGCTATTTGGCCCAATTTGGTTTCGTTTTCAAGATGGATTGTTATAGTGTCTGCTGCGTTACTTTTAGTTCATCACCATGCTTGTAAACAATGTTGTACAGGTTCTTGTGGATCTGATGAAGCTGAGAAATCTAAAAAGAAGAAGAAATAATTAATTTTCTTTTTGTTCTTTTCTTTTTTTGTATTCTTCAATTCTTTCTTTATTAGTTTCGCATTCGCTGTTAAAACAAAAAATCCATGGTCTTTTTCCTCTTTTCAGACTCATTAACATTTGAAATCCACATTTTTCACAATTCTTATCTAATTTTTTAAGTAAACTATTTGGGGGTAAAGAGTAGGTTGTTTTACATTCAGGATATTTATTACATGCTACAAAATGCCTTCTTGTTTTTTTAGAATAAGTTATTGCTAAATCTCCCTTTTTACATTTAGGGCAAATATTTAGTTTATTTTCTTCTTTCATTTTTTCCATCAACACTGCATTTGCTTTCAATAATTCGTCCCCTATTTCTTTTTCCTTTTCTTCGGACTGATGGGCAATTTTAGTGATGGTTTCCTTTGCCTTATCAATTACCTTTTTTTCTTTCTTTTCAAAATCTTTTTTTGAATTTGAGATGTCTTCCATTTCCCTTTCGAATTCTCTTGTTAATTTTTCATCAATAATTATTGGGGAGTGTTCATCTAGAGTGTTAATTAATGAAATTCCCAATGAAGTTGCCTCTATACTTTTTTCTTTTATGTAATTTCTATCATAAAGTGTTTCGATTATAGAAGAACGGGTGGCCTTTGTTCCAAGATTTCTTTTTTCTAATTCTGAAATTATTGATGCAGCACTATAACGTTTTGGAGGTTGAGTTTCTTTTTCTTCTGTTTTTAAATTTGCAATTTTTATTTCTCCCTCTACATCTGGGACTTCTTTTTCTTTTAGAGAACTTGGATATATCTCCATCCATCCTTTTTTTCTAATTGAAGATCCCCTAGTTGAAAATTTTAATTTATCAATCTCAATAAAAACGGTTTTGTTGTCAACTATGGCATTATCGCAGAATAAAGATAAGAACCTTTTTACAATTAATTGATACACTTTTTCGTCATCTCCACTAAGAATTTGTTTTTCCCCAGTTGGGTGTATTGAGGGATGTGCTTGATCTGATTTTCTACCTTCAATTGGTTTTTTTCTAGTAATTAATTTTTCAACATCGTATTCTTTTGAAAGTTTTTTGAGAATCTCTTGATATCTAATTGAATCTGGAAGTTTTTGACTTGAAGTTCTTGGATATGAAATTATTCCTGAAAGATAAAGGGATTGTGCAATTTGTAAAGTTCTTGAGGGAGTTAAGCCAAATAACTTGTATGATTCAGTTTGCAGATTTGTTAAATCAAATGGAGGGTTTGGAGGAATTATTTGTTCTCTTTTATTTGTTATTGCTTCTGTAGTTTTCCCAACGAGATCTTTGAATTTTTCTAATTCTTTTTTATTAAAAATATCTTTGTTATGTTTTAATTCTAGTTCATGAGAATTATTTATTGTAACATAAATTTGCCAATAAGGTTTTGCTTCGAATGCTTGAATTTGTCTTTCTTTTTGGACAATGAGA
>CAZJVQ010000066.1:0-3700 GCA_964549605.1 Candidatus Woesearchaeota archaeon
ACCCATTGGAATTTTTCTGTTTACTTCATTGTAGATTTGATCTTGATTTTTCCTGATTTTTTCAATCAAATCTTTTCCTTCAATTTTTATTGCAATAAGTCCACAACCAATATCAAATCCGACCCATGCAGGAACCACGAATTCTTTAGTTTTCAAAACAGCTCCAATCGGCGCAGCGTAACCCAAGTGCGCATCTGGCATAAGCGCCGCAGAGACAACAAAATTTTCAGAGTAACAGCTCTTAAATTGCTCAAGAGTTTCTTTGTCAATATCTAACCCGTAGTTAAATATCTTTTTTTGAGATTTCATCTATTTCTCCCAACAAAACAGTTTTAAAACTCTTGGTTCATACCGAGTAATATTCGCAGTGATTATGGACGCCCTAGAATAAATGCTCTGTTCATAATCTTCTTCAAATTCAAATGAACAAGTGGCACTAATACTACAAGATTTAGCGGAACAATTCAACTGAGTAGGAGTCCTTTTTTCTATTTTCTGCCGAACTTTTAACAAACCAGCATCAGTTGAAAATTCTGCCCATAAAATTTCTTCAGGTGTGAATTCATCCACATTAATAATATAATCTCTCAAAGTATTATTAAGTTGGATTTCCCTCAAAATAGCATACTCCTTATCAAGAATCTGTTCCGTTTTTTCAGCTTCAGTAAAACTTGATCTATTCAAAATTAACAACAAAACCATCGAAACCAACAAAATTGTTGTAAAAGCTTCAACAATCCTCAACCACCCATTTTTGTTTTTTATCATTTTGTTTATCATTTCTTAGGAGATGCCTACTTAAGGAGGGGTTGATAAGGGTGAACCGTCGATGCTAAATCTGTTAAGATTTACTTTGTTTGTGGTTCCCTTTATTACCATACAGTCACTCTTATGAACCCAATTTTAGTTGTCGCTTCTTCATCTATATACTGAATTGGAAATTCCCCCACATAAACATCCGTATTTTCAGGAGGTATCAAATGAGGATTAGGTTCAATTAAGGCCTCCATATCCCCATTTAGAAATTCAATAGTTTGAAATTCAAAAGTCCAATCACTTCCCGAAGGAATTCCCAACGCATAGTTAAGTGCATCATAATTCAACTCATACCATTCTTGAATATCAAAAATATTTGTTGATGCAATTATTTCTTTTTCTGTAACTGTTCTTAATTCGTATTGAGTTTCGTCCAAACCGTAACATCGACCAGGTGCTGGATCTGGATTAAGCTCAGGGGATCTATTGGTGAAATCGCTCGCAAAATAAACTTTGACTATATTTGTGAGGTCATCCGTAGACCCTATCATCAACCAATTAGGAGGGACTTGAGGAGAATCTGGTTGTACTGAGTAGTTAAGAATTTTTCCATTTTCATTCTTTATTGTCAAGTTTTTATTCCCTCCCTCAATAATTTTGAACAACCCACCTTTTTGAATACTAATACATTTATTCTTATTGGAATTTTGAATTTCATCTTGTATGTCTTCAACACTTATCTTTATTGTAAAAGTTTGAATTGTAAAATCACTCAAAGTTAAATTTTCAACCATAGCCAATTTCAAATGACCCAAAACAAATTGCTTGCTTCCAGCAGATTGAACAATTGGTTCCAATCCGTTGTACATAAAAATAAGGAATACTACAAATATTACAAAAGACAAAACAAACTCAACATGCGATGCTCCCTTTCTCCCCTTTTTCATCAACTAAAAAAGAAAATTATATTTATAAATTTGTCCTAAATAGTTAAATTAAATATACTTTTTTGGTATTTTTGAAATTCTCATAAAAACATTTAAATAAAAGATTTGTTAATTTTTAACATGGAAGATACTCCTGATATTGATAAAATTCTATTGAAAATGCATTACAAAGCAAAAAGAGAAGCAATAAAGCAATTAAAAAAAGAATATAAAAATAATTCTGATATTTCAAAAAAATTAGAAAAGTTAGAAAAAGAACTACCAGCTAATTATTAAAATGAAAAAGGAAGAAGAGTTTAGACTTAGCTATTCATGGGATATGATTCTCTGTATAGATGATTTCATAAATTGTATTAATCTACATAAAACAGACCTTGAAAGTCCGAGAAACATATATATTATGAAATTCATGAGTGATTTTTACAATAACAAAGACTTCAATCCTGCGGGAGTTCTAAAAGACTATATTTATCTAGAAGCAAATTCTTTTTTTCAATATGCTAAGAAACTTCAGAGTAAAGGTGAAGATATGCCTAAATTACCAAATTATCTTAAAGAATTGAAAATTTTTCGAGATAAAGTAGTTGGACACAGAGACTCTAAAGAATTTCACAAATCTCCTGAAGACTGGATAAAATCTAATCAAGAAATTAATAAAATAATTCCAATACCAAAACTAATTAAGGATGTACATGAATATATGGAAAGTGTAAGAAAAAAATGAAATTTCAAAAATGGCTTGAGAAATCCAATAGTGCATTTCTAGACGCATTAGCAGAACATTCAAAATATAGGGGAGGTCTTAAAATGAAAGATAAATCTACGATGTTAATTCCAAAAGGATTAGAAGAAAGATCTGTTCAATTATTCAATACCTACATGCTTCAAGAAACAAATAAAAAACTTGTATTGGCTACTTGGCTCTTGGCAATTGGGACACTTTTTTTGTCTGGACTAACTCTTTATTTTCAATTTTTTAAAAAATGAAATTTGCAAAGAAGAAATAACTTGGATAATTTCTTTAACCCTAATTGGTTTAGGTTTTGCGTTACAATTCTTAAGTCATATTCTTTAAGCTGTAATTATGAATTTTCCTTAAGGAAAATTCTTCTAATTAGAGAGTTGGACGAATCTAAATAATCCTGCTGACCTTCAATCCACGAGCATTCAGTTTATACAAGATTCCTCTAACTCCTTGTTTTGAGCTAGGATTTAAACATTCAGAATAATTTTTTTCAGTTAACCATTTTAATGCTCTTGAAGTATCCCTTAATCTTAATTTGCTTCCTTCTTTAATTTTAGAGTTTACTTTCCTCATAATTTCGGAAATCATTAATGCCTTAGTTTCTAATTCTAAAAAAACTAATTTATGTTGTCTCCCTCGAAATATCTCAGCTCTCTCAAGTTCTAAATTCCCTTTTTTCATACACAATAGATACGCAAAATATTTTAAATAAGAAGATAGGCAATAGGTACGCAGTTACAAAATCTTTAAAAACTAATAATATTATATAATAACATGAAAACCTATCAATTATTATTTGTCGGATTGTTTGTTATTTTTCTAACTAATTTTATTTCAGCAGTACAAGTTTGTGAAGTTTACGACGACTTCTCTTCTGGGAATTTAGATTTAGGTAAATGGGAGATAAGACAAGATGTCGAAGGTCAGCCCCTCATGGATGAATACGATGTTAGATTAGAAAACGGAGATTATGTCTTTCATACTCAGCAAAGTACTACAGGAGATAAAAGGGTTTACTTAGTGCCAAAATATAAATTTGGAGTTGGAGACAGATTAGAATATGATGTTAGCATGAATTCTGGTGCAAATGTAAATCTCTTAGTAGGGGGTTCATGTAGCAGATGTGCTTTTGGAGTTGTTGGAAGTTCAGTAGGTAATCATCATGTCGATGTTATTTTTAACTCAGACCAGATTGCAGTTGAAGTTGACAATAAGTTTATAGGGAATGCCCCAATAGGCAGTACAGAACATG
>CAZJVQ010000067.1:0-649 GCA_964549605.1 Candidatus Woesearchaeota archaeon
TCTGGTTTTTTTAGAATAAGTTATTGCTAGATCTCCTTTGTTACATTTTGGGCAGATATTTAATTTGTTTTCTTCTCTCATTTTTTCCATTAAAGTGGCATTTGCTTTTAGTAATTCATTTCCAATTTCTTTTTCTTTTACTGCAAATTGATTCGCAATTTTTGTAATGGTATCTTTTGCTTTGTCTATAACTTTATCTTCTTTCTTTTTGAAATCTTTTTTTGAATTTGAAATGTCTTCCATTTCTCTTTCAAATTCTCTTGTTAATTTTTCATCAATAATTATTGGGGAATGTTCGTTTAGAGTATCAATTAATGAAATTCCTAAAGAAGTTGCTTCTATGCTTTTTTCTTTGATGTAATTTCTATCATAAAGTGTTTCAATTACTGATGAACGAGTTGCTTTTGTTCCAAGGTTTCTTTTTTCTAATTCAGAAATAATTGATGCTGCACTATAACGTTTAGGGGGTTGAGTTTCTTTTTCCTCTGTTCTTAGGTTTGTTATTTCAACTTCCCCTTCAACATCTGGGATTTCTTTTTCTTTTAGTGCAGTTGGATAAATTTCCATCCATGCTTTTTTTCTAATTGAAGCTCCCCTTGTTGAGAATTTTAATTTGTCAACTTCAACAGAAATTGTTTTGTTATCAACT
>CAZJVQ010000067.1:659-3583 GCA_964549605.1 Candidatus Woesearchaeota archaeon
CGTCTTCACAGAATAATGAAAGAAATCTTTTTACAATTAAATTGTAAACTTTTTCATCATCCCCACTAAGCATTTGTTTATTTCCAGTTGGATGTATCGAAGGATGTGCTGGGTCAGATTTTTTACCTTCAATAGGTTTTTTTCTTGTTATTAATTTTTCAACTTTGTATTCTTTTGCAAGTTGTTTCAAGATTTCTTTGTAGCCTATTGAATCTGGAAGTTTTTGACTTGAAGTTCTTGGGTATGAAATAATTCCTGCGAGATAAAGTGATTGTGCAATTTGTAATGTTCTTGTAGGAGTTAATCCGAATAATTTGTATGATTCAATTTGCAAGTTTGTCAAATCAAAAGGGGGATTTGGAGGAATTATTTGTTCTCTTTTATCTGTTTTAGCTTCAGTAGTCTTTCCAACAAGATTATCGAATTTTTTTAAATCCTCTTTTTTAAAAATGTCTTTGTTGTGCTTTAGTTCTAGTTCATGGAAATTTTTTATCGTTATGTAAACTTGCCAATATGGATTTGATTTGAAAGCTTGAATCTGTTTTTCTTTTTGAACAATTAAATTTAGAGTTGGTCCTTGAACTCTTCCAATAGACATTATTCTGAATGCTCCCGTGGTTTTTATTGCATTCATTAGAGCACGAGATAAATTTATTCCATAGAACCAATCTAAGTAATGCCGTGTTTCTCCTGCTATTGCGTGTCCCCAGTTGATTGAAGGATTTTTTTCATCATATGCTTTGTTCAATTCTTTTTCTGTTAATGTGGAGAATTTCATTCTGTTGGCATCTTCCTGGCCACAAATAAATCTCAAAACATTTAATCCAATAACCTCTCCTTCAATATCATAATCTGTTGCAACTGTTACTGATCCTGCGTCTTTTGCCATCTTGAGAATAGTGTCATAATATTTTTTTGTAAAATCTTTTTTTCGAACCATATAATTTGGGAACCATCCAATGTCAAAAATGGGTACGTGGGAACCGGAGATTTTTTGTGTTAAAGTAAATAAATGTCCAACCGCACAAACTACAACTATTTTTTTTCCTTTACGATCTATTTCATAATAAGGAATTTTTTGATGGTCTCTTTTTACAACTTTTCCCAAAGCAGAAGCAATTTTCAAGGCGGCTTGAGGTTTTTCAGTTATTATTAGTTCATATCCTGATTTTTTCAATTTTACTGGTTTTGGAGAAAATTCTTTTTTTGTTTCTTTTTTTGTTATCTTTTTAGTTGTAGTTTTTTTCTTTTTTGTTACTTTTCTAATTTTTTTTGGTTTTCCAACAACTTCAATTGTTTCAACATTTTTTACTTCTGGTTCTTTTTCAATTTTTTCCGTAGTATTTTTTAGACTAGTTTCATCCATTGGGAAATACTCTTCTGCTGTTTTTTCACCTTTTGTTTTCTCTATCTTTTTTTTGATTTTACGAGGCATGATATTCTTCGATAAGTATAATTCTTAAGTTTTTAGTATTTTATGTGTTTAATTTGGATAATATATTGTTTATTATAATAAAGATTATAACTATCAATTGCCAAAAATTTTAATGACAGCTGAAGATCGAAAGATTGTTATTATTGGGAGAACTTCCTCTGGGAAGAGTTCAGTTATAGGAAGGCTTAGTGAATTGGGATATAATACTTTGGATGAAATGGGGAGAACTATTTTGAAGTTTAGAAAATCATTTGATTCTTCACAAAGCGAGATTGAGAAGAGACAAATATTGATGTATAAATTTCAACTTAGTTTTGAAAAAGCTGCTGAGGGAACTACTTTTTTTGAGAGAGGTCTTCCTTGTTCATTAGTATTTGCAAAGTATCTTTTGTGCTATGTTCCTAAGGAAATGGATGAATCAATAATGAGGGATAGATATCATAAAATTTTTGTTTTAGAAGGATTAGATTTTAAGGCAGATGGTGTGAGAATTGAGACTGATGAAATGGAGGCGCAAAAAATTCAAGACCTTACTGAAAAAACATATATGGATTTGGGTTATAATCTTCTTTATGTTCCCAAGTTTTCTGATAATAAAGAAGAATCTCTTGAAAATAGAGTTAAAATGATTTTAGATCATTTGGATTGAAATTTTTTTATACAAATCTTTAAAAATAACTAAAATTCATTAAGAATATGTCAGACGGATTATCGCAAATTGCAAGAGATGAAGAAAGGGAGGAAAAACATCAGATTTATATGTTAAAACTTTTTGATTATCTTTTTGAGGAGACTTCTTCTAATTATAATCTTTTAAAAAAAGCTGCGCAGGATGTTGACTCTGTTAGGGGAGGATATTGGTGTCCTTCGAGAACAAAAATTGAAAGTAAACTTGATGAAACGTTAAAAAGATTTAAGATAAAAGATGAAAAAATTTTGGATTTTTATATGGAACATGCCAAGAATGTTTCGTTGGAAAATATTTCAGAAATGATTGAGAAAATTTCAAAGTTGAAAAGTAATTATCCAGAATTTTCTGAAACTTATTTAAACTGTTTCAAATAATTTTTTTTGAAAATCTTTTTAAATTGTCAAATTTCTGTAAAAATATGAAAATTAGTAAAATTGAAAATATTTTAATTAATTTGCTTACCCCAATTGACTCGTTTTTGAATTGGGATAATTTTTGGGAAGTTGCGGATAAGAAAAAAGAAGATTATTTTAGATTGATAAAATATAATTCTGGAGTGGGGAAAATTCCTGATGATGTTGAATGGGCGTATAACATTCCTCTCTGTGGAAGATTGCAACTATTTTCTGCGAGACTGAGGAAGTATGTTCTTTGATTAGTTCGAACGTTCTTTTAAGATTTTGTCCAAAGAATTTCTTAACTCTAATGCTTCTTCATCGCTCATTTGGCAAATATATGGCCAGAAATTTTCATCCTCAAGGACTAGGGTAAGTTTGTACTCAGTGGAAATTGTTTCCC
>CAZJVQ010000068.1:0-3414 GCA_964549605.1 Candidatus Woesearchaeota archaeon
AATTTTCTATAGTCGATTGTTTAAGTAATCCATTCCATAAATCTTTAAATACTCAATTTGGTTTTGTAATGTATGGGAGATAGATTTATTGATGGTGATACTTCTGTAGAAGAAATTAGACAATATGCTTTGGATTTTCGTACCCATTTTGAAAATGGAGATAATAAGATTCTTATTGAAACATTAGATAAAATGCAATTTTATGGAAACAATAATTTGGATTTTTATAAAGGACTAATTAATGGATTAGGTTTTCAAAGAGAAATGGAAGTTCATTTACACATTGCTGCTGGTCATGTCTTGCAACCAATTTTTGATGTGATAAGAGGTTATTATGCTAATAAGATGGAAGAATTGGGAGTCTTAGGGGAACTTGAAAAAGCTGTTAGCAAATAAGCCCCGCCCAAATCCGAAGCGAGAGCACCAATTTTCTCTCGCGCACTCTCCTTAAGATTTAATACGCATTTATCGAATCCTTTTAAGAAATAGCCCCGCCCGGATTCGAACCGGGGTCACAAGCTTCAAAGGCTTGTATCCTTGACCGCTAGACTACGGGGCTATATATCTGATAAATTTGGTTGATTTATAATGTTTTTGATGTCTTGGAAATCTTTTTAAATCTCTTGAATCTTCTGCGGAAATGATTGAAACAGGATTACTAAAGAAATTGTTCCATCCGAATAGGATTTCATTATATGGTACAACATCTACTGCTATAGGTACCGGACTTTTAATGAATGCTTCCACTATGCCCTATGGTGCAGCATTAGTTGCTGGAGGCTATTTATCCGATTATATTGATGGGAAAATTGCCAAAAATTATGATATGAAAACTTTGGAAGGAGCTAGTTTAGATCCTTTAATGGATAAGGTAAAAAACGTTTTGGTTGGAGGTTATGTGGGAGTTAGTGAAATTCTTAGAGGAGGAGTTTTTTTGCCAGTCGCAATTGGCGCGAATTTTGCAGTAGATTATATTTCTCAAAAATCTAGAGGAAGTGTTTTAGATCAAATAGGAGATTCTTGTAATGCAGTTTGGGATCCCGATTCTTGCCATAAGGATATTGAAATTGATTCTAAGTTAAGAGCAAATATTTTTGGAAAAGCTAAAACTGCAATTCAAGCTGTCGCGAATTTAGGATATATTGGAATTGAATTAGTTAATAATTTTTCAGATAAAATAGATATGGATTATGCCGCGCCGGTTTTAGCAAGTGCTCTTGTGGTTAGTGCTGGTTTAGGGATTAAAGGAATTTTGGGTCGCAGAAAAATTTAATATTTATCTTTGTATTTTATAGTAAATAAATCTTTAAGAACTTAGATATTCTTTGACAATTTATGATTAACCGGGAGAATCAAAGATTTTTTGGAAGTGAAAACATGATTGTTTCGGATGGCTTTGTTATCGCAGAGGCTAGTAATAAACTAATTTTTGAAAATTCTCCTTTTAAGAGAGATCTATCTCTTCCATTTTTCTATGCGTTTAAAATTAATGAAGGATTTCCATTGGTAGTGTACAATAGCGGCGAGTCGATATTTGTTTATCCAAAACAAGATTTTGATTCCATTAATGGGGATAAGAGTAAAGTTTCGCGTCTTCCTAGTTGGTGGTCTCGAGATAGGACGGCTTATGATCTAGCAACTTTTACAATTGTTCCTTATGATATGGATGAACAAGATATTGGTTGGAAAAAAATAGGTTATGTTAATTCTAGCGATGAACAAGAATCTTCTTTTGGAGGTTCTTTATTGTATGTAGAACATGGCATGCTTTCTGAACATATTAGGGCAGCATTTCATACAATGCCTTCTTTTGTTCCCAATCATTTCTTCTCTTGGATGAAACAAAATCATAGAATAGAATCTTACGATAATGAGCAGAATAAGTGGGTTGATGAAGGGGGGATCAGAATTTCTGTAGATAATGCGAGAGATTTGACCTTTAAAGTCAATAGTTTGCTTGAAAAAAGGTTTGAGACTTCTCTTTTTTTGAATAGAGATTAATATTTATCTTTGTACCTTCCTCTTTTTTCTACTTGTTTAAGCTGTTTTAAAACTAATTCAGATTTTTCTGATTTTTTGTAAGCGTTTATTATTTCTTCAAATAAAATTTCCCAATGTTTGAAATGCCTTGCTTCTAATGCTTCTTTTATAAGGTATAAGTCCACTGCTTTATCTTCAATTTTATGACTTATATATCCTAAACCAAAATCAATAAAATATAGATTACTATTTTTTAGAATCATGTTACTTGTTGTGAGATCTCCATGAATTATATGTTCATCATGAAGCTTTGCAATGTTTTCTCCAATTTTTTTACAAATCTTTTTTTGTTTTTCTAAAGGGAAATTATCTAGTTTATCTGAAAGTTTTTCTCCTTTTATGAAAGGCATTTTTATTTTGTAAATTTCGTTTGATTCAGATGGCTTTGGAGATTTGATTATTTTTGAAGCTTTTTCTAATAATTTTCTTTCCGATTTCGTTCTTCTTTTACGAATTTTTTCATCAAGTTCAGGAATCCTGTAAGATTTTTTTATTCTATCCTTAATTACAAAACTTTTATCTAAAATTATTTTTGCTTCTGCACCTTGTTGGATTATTTTCATTTTAATTTTTTTAGAATTCTTGGAAAATCTTTTTTCAAATCTGGGAGAATAGTAATTAATGCGAGAATCATACTGAAGTCCACAACTAAACAATATTTACAATAAGCGTTTAATATAAATTGTTGAAGATACAGAAAATATATTGCAATTAATGAACTGACAATTACTGAAAAATGAATTAATAATTTTTTATTTTCTTTAGGGTTTATAATCTGTGAGATTGTTAAAAGTATTAATCCAATAAAAATTAAACTTCCAATGTAGTTATTTTTTATTCCAAAGGTTTCAGAATAAATAGAATTTTGGACTACTTCACAACCTTCTCCAGGCTCACAAATTTCCGATACTGGTTTTAAAGACATAGTTAAAGAACTAACTAAAGAAAGCATGAACAAAATTAATAGGATTTTGTATTTCATAATAAGATTTAGAATTTCATCTTTTTAAATTTTCCAAATTTCTTCATCATCTTTTGCATTTGTTTTTGGTTGAATCCTTGAGACATATCCATGTCTTGCATTTCGGGTCCCATCTTCATCATTTCGTTAAGCATCTTATGTTGTTTTAATAAAGCTCTAATATCAGAATTATTTACTCCAGCTCCTTTTGCTATTCTGGAAATTCTCGAAGTTTGTTTTTCTAAAATTTCAGGATTTTCTTTTTCTTCAGGAGTCATTGATTTTAAGATATGTTCCCATTTTGAAATTTTTCCTTGTTGAGTTTCCATTAAATTATCTGGAATTTTTGCAGAACTGAAACCAGGAATCATTCCTTTGATTTTTTCAAATCCTCCAAGAGATTCCATTGATTT
>CAZJVQ010000069.1:0-846 GCA_964549605.1 Candidatus Woesearchaeota archaeon
AAGAACTGGTATATTTTGATTTCCCCAACACATTAAAATCTCTTTCCGAATACATTGATTACAAGATAGATTCAAGAAGAAATGAATCGTTCATTAAAAAGAAAAAAGAGTTGACAGATATTTTACTTAGCAAGTTTTATGGGAGAATTGACACTATATTAAACAATAAGAATCTGACTGATTATGTGAAGTATTGCGACCATAATTTGGAATTTGATTTCTAATTTCATGTTAAATTAAGAAAGCAAATAAATCCCAAAAGTATCTGCAAATGTGTATGGATTTAGGTTTAGATAATTCGGTTTGTTTTTTTAATTTTGCATACTACAATTAGTAAGAATATGAGATTTCAGAATCAATTAGTTGATGTTATAAATTCTCAACGCAAATTTGAGAATAACATAAATATTACTCACAGAAAGGACTATGGAGTTTTTCTTACCAATAATATTGAAATCGTAGATAGAATTCTAAATATAATTGACTTTGATGATTCAGAACTGTTGTTAAGAAAGTTTTTAGAACCATCTTGTGGGAATGGGATATTTATTGTTCGTCTTTTAGAAAGAATATTTGAAAACATTAATGATGCTATGGTTGTTTCAGATTTTATAGAATACAATATCTTTTTTATTGATATTGATGAAAAGATGGTCGAAACAACAACATCTAATATTGAGAAATTTTATAGAATTAAATTTAATGAAGACTACAAAGGGAATTTTAATGCTTTTATATTTGATTATACATTGAGATTGAAACCGAAAAATAATAATTTATTATTTTTAGTTTTACTGAATCAAGCTTTACAAAACCTAAAGTTACATTTCCAGTAGATGTATCTTT
>CAZJVQ010000069.1:856-3396 GCA_964549605.1 Candidatus Woesearchaeota archaeon
TAAATAAAATTGACTATGTAGTTGGAAATCCACCTTATGTGTCTCTGTATGGACGAAGAGACAGGAAAAAGGATGAATCACAAAGAGTTTATTACCTTAATAGATATTCTCAATTTCCTGAATCGTTAAAGAATGGCAAAATAAACTATGTAATGCTATTTATTGAACAATCCATTGATTTACTTAAAGATGGAGGGAAATTAAGTTTTATTATTGATTTAGCTTTTTTTGAAACAGCCTATGAGCACATACGAAAATATTTACTTGATAAAACGAGAGTTTTAAGTATTGTATATAATATTAAGGATTTTGATGCAGTAAGCGGTCAGGTAATTCTTAAAGTTCAAAAAGGGGCTGTAGGTCAGAATTTTGTTAAAATTGTAGATGCCGAAGATCAAAGACAAATTGAAGTAGAACAATCAATTTGGAATCAAGCAAATGATCAATATAAATTTAGATTTAATACTTGTAATGAGAGCTCAAGAATTATTAGTAAAATTAATTCTAAAAATTGCCCTTCGTTAAAATCATTGTATCCCAAAAAGAATTTAAGAACTTGTGTAATGCTTCTTAATATGGAAAACCTTTTTGTTTTTGATAAGCCAAACGAAGAATTAAATGTTAAAATTTACCCATACTATCAAGGTTCTAAAGGACTAAGTGGAAAATATGAGGGAATGCATAATACAAATTTTTTCCATTACAATAAAGACTTACAAGACAAAGTAAATGATGAATTAAAGGAAGAACTGACAGCTAAAGGAATTAAAAACAAAAAGAGACTTGGTTTTGGCGAAACAGTAATCTATGACAATCCAAAAGTTTATATTCGTCAATCAGCGAAAGAAATCATTGCTTCTTATGATGAAAAATCAAGTGCAGCTAATAATAGTCTATATGTTTTCTCATTAAGAAATTCATCTGAATCAAGTATTAGGTTTTTAAAATTTCTTTGTGGGTTACTTAATTCTGAACTTGTAACATTTTATGCACAGCAAAGAAACATTATTAGATTTTCAAAGGGTAAGCAACCGCAAATTAAAACATCTGATTTGTATTCTATTCCTATACCTACAGATAGTAATTTACAAACTGAAATATCAATACTTGTCGATAATATTTATTCTGAAGATAAGCAAAATGAAAGCAAACGAAGTATAGATAAATTGTTGTTTGATTATTTTAAGCTCTCTGATGTTGAAATTTCCAAAGTGAGAGAATCTATACAATCTTTTTAAGCAATTCACTTTCAGATTTTTTATTAGATTTAAGTAATTGTTTTTCTACATCATCTATACCTTCTAATGCTTTATTAGAAATTTTAATTTGCCTTTGGTGGCTTTCTTTTATTTTCTTGATAAGTAATTTGATAAATTCTTCTCTTGTTCTGTATTCAGATGGTGCAGAAATATTGACTTGCAACTGATTCTTGGGATTACGTCTAAAAGTTTCGCTAATATCTTTAAGAAAATATAATTTAGAAAAGCTGTTATTGTTTTGAACAAATTCTAATCCGTCTCCTTTTGATTGGTAAAAAACGTGAATGAAAGCGTGATAAAAGTTGCCATCATTTATTAATTTAACAATCTTATTTGGAGTTCCAATATCTGGATTGCTATTCGCACTTGTAATTTTGAAAGCCTTAAAATCTATCCAAATTTCTTCATTCAAGTCATTTAGTTTAAAAAATGTGCGAGCGTCCCAAGGATTTTTTGTACTTCCTTTTGGAGCTGATTCTGAACCTCTAAAATAAGTGTGATTTTGAGTGTGTTCTACAAATTCCTCCTCTATCCAATCACTAATTTCAGCACCTGCACGAGCTTTTGCTGAAATCGGTAATTTTGAATTATCTTGTATAATTTTATCAATTACTTCTTTTAATTTTTCTAAAATAAGATTTTCGAAAGCCTTAATGTTCATTAAATAATTCGTTTATATTTGTTTCTAACCCATTAGCAATTTTCTCAATATTAATGAGTGTGATGTTCTTTTCAGCCCTTTCAATCATTCCGATATAAGTTCGGTGTAAATCAGCACGAAAAGCTAATTCTTCTTGAGAAAAACCTTTCTCTTTTCGTAGTTTTCTTACTCTTTTACCAAACTTTATGAGTATTTCAGAATTTGATTCCATTGCTAATTTTATTATGCGCAAAGCTAACTATGATATTTATTTTATACTACATACTATAATTAGCATTTCGTAAAAAGCGTTGGTAAAAATAGCTCTTTTGCAATTGAAAGTTGGGTTTGAGTATGGAGCTTTGTTGCTGTTACACAAAATTTCAAGTTTAAGCTAACAAGTCACGTTTATCTGCACAATAAGAAATAGTAAAACTATATCCTGTTGATTATTGTAAAGAGTTTTTGCAGGTTTTTTCTATTCATTAATGTAAATTAAGATAGAAATTCCTAATACTCTTTTTGATTGAATGATTGGTGGTGGGGGCAAGCTCTTTTCAATTTTGCTTTGACCTTTGAAAATAGAAGATACCCAAAGCAAAATTGAAATGTGCTTGCCTGCGTTGGCAAATTAAGAGCGT
>CAZJVQ010000070.1:0-3383 GCA_964549605.1 Candidatus Woesearchaeota archaeon
CTCCACACTCACTCCCTTCTAAAATCATAAAATCAAGGTGTTTTTTTAAGGCATTCTTGAACATTGATAAAGCGGGTGTATGAAGTAATACAGTGTTGCCTAGTTTTTTGACTTGAACACCTAAATCGACGGATCCTGCTGCGACTAGCGTGATTTTAGGGCCAAATTTTGAGATTAACCTAAGATGCTCCTCCCTACGAGCTTTAACTACCTCTAAGCCAATGATACCCGATCCATATGATGTCTCGGATAATTTACTCGATTTAGCTTTACTTAATAAATCAGAAGCTTCATTTTTTAGTAAACCACCGAGAGCGAAGATTGGAAGTGCTCCATCTTCAGCAACTTTTATAGCAAAAGCAATTTGATCAGAAACATTCGCCATCGGACCTTGAATTACAGGATAAGTAATATTAAAACGCTTGGCAAAATCAGAATTTTTCGCAAACGGCCACCGTTCTTTAACATTTTTCAACTGTTTCTGAATTATCTTTGGTATACTCTGCAAAAAATTATCTAAATTATTAAATGAATCGAGAATAAACTTCGCAAAAGAAATACCCTGGTCGCTAGGTAACCAAGAATGTTTTGGCTCAAGATCAGAATATATTTTCTGGTTATTTGCGAGTTCATTAATTTTCGTATAAAACTTCTCTTTTAATTTACATAGTTCTACATTGAATTCTTCATTGAGTTCTGATAATTCTTTTCTCTCAATTTCTTTTATTGAACGGATAGATTTATTAGCTAACTTTCCAATCAAACGGTAATTAAACCGTGATGTTTCTTTAAAAATATAACAATCCGTCTCTTCAATGGTCTTGATATAATCTTTAAATTCAGGGCTTAGCGGACATTCAGGAAGTAGATATAACTGACTTTCTAAGATTACACCTAAAGCACCACCGATAAAAGCTGAGGAGATATTAAATACTCCAAATCCCCCTTGGATTACAAAGGAGAGCCCAGCTTTATAAAATTCTTGAATAAGAATAAAGCTATTTTTTACCCCAATCAATCCTCCTGCCTCACTTCCTTTTACAAGAAATACGTCAGCCCAATCTGCAGTATTATAAGCTTCTTCTAAATAAGAAACTTCGGAGAGGAGTAAATTTGAGTTTTCTTTCAACTTTGCAATATCTTGAGAATCTGGAGAAAATGCACAGATAATAATTGGAACTACATCTTGAAATTCAAGTGAATTAAGAATTTCTTTGGCAGATATTCGGATTCCCCATAAATGATCAGGAGACAATGATGTAAAACACTTATTAAGAAGCGTTTGGCATTGACTAAAATTCAATCCTTCAAGATCAACTAAACCAACACCTCCTATCCTGCAAATTTCAATTGAAAGCGCAGGATCAGTTATACCCTTTGGTGAATAACCCCAAATGGGAATTTTATTTTTTAATATATCTAAGATTTCTTTTTTCTTCTTCATAAAAATCAACAATTGTGAAAATTAAACAGGAGAAATCCCGTGTTTTCGCTTAGGAGACTGATCACGTTTTGTTTCCTTTAAATGATTTCGAAAAAGAATTTTGCAAGCTCCTTCTGCACCCATGACAGCAATTTGAGCAGAATTCCATGCTAAATTGATATCGGAACCTAATTGTTTTGAGTTCATTACAATATATGCACCTCCATAAGCTTTACGTATAATAACTGTAATTTTTACAACAGTCGCCTCAGAATAGGCATAAATTAATTTGGCACCATGTCTGATAATTCCTGAATATTCTTGTTTTACCCCTGGTATAAATCCCGGAACATCAACAAGTGTTATCAGAGGAATATTGAATGAATCACAAAATCGAATAAACCTAGCAGCTTTATCAGCCGCATTAAAGTCAATTGCACCGCTAAGATATAGAGGTTGGTTAGCAATAATACCAACAGTTTGATTCTCTATCCTTCCAAACCCAATAATGATATTTCTAGCCCAATCAGGGAAAATTTCAAAGAATGATTCTTGATCGACAACTAAATTAATTAATGTTTCCATATCATATGGTTCATTTTCACTTTCGGGTACAATTTTATTTAATAGATTTTGATCCATTGCACTAAATTTTTCGAAAGGGGAAGGAGGATCGTCTAAATTATTTGATGGCAAGTAAGTTAATAATTTCTTGACAATTTCGAGTGCTTCTTCTTCAGATTCCGCAACTCTGTGACAAACACCAGAAATTGTTGAATGAATTTCAGGACCTCCTAATCCCACAAATGATGCATCTTCACCAGTTACTGATTTAACTACTTGCGGTCCTGTGATAAACATAAAGGCATTTTTTCCACCCATAATAAGAAAATCGGTTAATGCTGGACTATAAGCAGCTCCTCCAGCAGATGTTCCAAGAACTACAGAAATTTGAGGAATAATCCCAGATGCCTGTACATTTCGATAAAATATATCTCCTAATCCATCTAATGCATCAACGCCTTCTTGAATCCGAGCACCTCCCGAATCTATTAAACCGATTACAGGACATCCCATTTTTAATGCTAAATCCATAATTTTGCAAATTTTTTGAGCATGAGCTTTTCCAATAGTTCCACCTAGTACTGTAAAATCTTGGCTATAAATGAATACCTTTCGGCCTACTATTGTTCCATAACCAGTGACAACTCCATCCCCAAGAAACTTTTTTTTTTCTAATCCAAATTTATCAGAATGATGCTTAACAAACGAACCAATTTCGATAAATGACTCATAGTCTACTAATAATTCGATCCTTTCTCTAGCTGTTAGTTTACCTTTCTGATGTTGAGTATCAATACGTTCTTCTCCGCCTCCAAGTCTGGATTCATCTCGTAACTCTTGCAATTTTTCTGCAATATTGAAGTCGTCTTTTGACTCATTATCTTTTAGAATCATCTTAATTCTTCAACTATTTAATTAAACAAATTATTATCCATCAATATTATTAATTGCTAAAATCCAAACTAAAGGGCGTGGAAGAAAAGATGATGATTGGTTTTCTCCAGAAGGGGGATTTTGGGCAACTCTGGGAATTTCTGTGCCATTAGATTTAAATAGATCACAATTAGCTCTATTTCATTATTTTACTGCTATCATGCTAATACGAGTTATTAAAGAAGAATATAATTTAATAGCTCAAATTAAGTGGCCAAATGATTTATTATATGAAAATAAAAAACTTGCAGGAATTCTAATTGATTATATTGTAAGCCCTCGAAAAAATTATCTTTTGATTGGAATGGGAGTAAATTTAAATAACTCAAGTCATGAGATGCCAAATAATCTAAAATCAATTACGATATCCATCAAAGACATAATAAAAAAAGAAGTTTCGTTAGACAAGTTTGCTCAACAGATACGTTCTCGCGTAAAGCACTACTTTTCACCAATTACGGAA
>CAZJVQ010000071.1:0-3325 GCA_964549605.1 Candidatus Woesearchaeota archaeon
AGGGTCTAAAACTAAATCTCCACTTTTAGTAAACAATCTAATAAACCAAGTTGGAATAGATATTGGGAATGTTGCACTATGACCTTTGTTTGAACTTTCTGTTGGAAAATGTAAAACATTTGTAGGGTAAGCTTTATCTCTTCCAATCCAGTTTGAAATATTTTTACCAAATCCACTATTAACTCTAGATTCATATCTCATTTTGTCTTTTTCACTTAATTTGACTAATCTTTTTTCAGCCCATTTTCCCATAGGTTCCATAACTGCTTCTTGATACATTTTAAATTTCTTATTTTTTGTAAAATGTAGACATCTCTCCCAGGAATCTCTAAATCTATTTGGCCATTTACCTGGAAAAGAATTTTTTTTATGCCAAATGTATTCCTCCACCCAGACCCATCCCTGTTCCCTCATCCTCTGAATTAGCTCTAAAACGTAAGTATGACGTTCTCCATTGATTGCCCTTTCTTTTATTATCAAAATAAAGGACCCGTCTTCTTTCAATACCCTCTTAATCTCGGCGCTAATTGGAAGAAACCAAGAAACATATTTATCCATGAGAATTCCCTTGTATGAAGACTTACGATTGTCTGCGTATGGTGGAGAAGTCACAACAAGATTTATACTATTGTTAGGTATTTTTTTAAGTTTTTCTTCACAATCTCCAAAGAAAATTTTATTTTTTGGTATCTCTTTTTTATTAATTTTTTCTTTTATATGTCTGCTTTTTACTATTACAATAACTTCTTTTTTTTGTGGGACCTCAAGAAGAGTATGTGTATTCATTTTTTCCCTCCATTTTTTTTAACGTATTCCAAACCTTTTTTGATCAAATCCATAACTGCATCATTAACCTTCTTTGCCTTCATGTCAATTTTATATTTCTGAACTTCTCCCCAAGTGTTTTCATCTGTATCGATGATATGCTTTTTAACCATACACTAATACTTATTAATAACCATTTATAAATGTTTATCTTAACTAATATTTATTAGTTTTTATTAATGGAAATACTTAAAAACAAGACTCTTAAATTTAAGATATGGTAAATAGGGAATATCAAGTTTGGGATATTAAAGGTGAGGAAGAGGAAGACTGGATAGTTTTCTATAGATTTGCTACATCATATAAAAAAGCCTTTCAGACCCTAATAGATAAAGAAATTTCCGATGCTTCTTTAGGATATAATTACAATGATGAAGATATTCTACCTATCTTTTTGAATTTCTTCCAATTCGTGGAATTGGCTTTTAAGTCTCTCTTAATAAAAAAAGGAAATAAGACTCAAGGACATGAATTAGATATTTTGCTTCAAGAAGTTAAGAAGGAATATCCTGATCTCGCATTAAGCAAGAACTCTGAGATTTTTCTAACAGGTACCGATTTAGATGATAGAAATATAAAAATGCTCAATTACTTCAGGTTAAAGTACCCTACAGATAGGGAAGGTAATAGATATTGGATTACTGAAAACAAATTGGGAAGTTTCTTCAGTTTACAGGGAATAGTTATAATTACAAGTATTGTAATTGAAGAAATTGAGAATTATTTTAAGAAAATTTTATAAACAACAATTAACTAATAATACCACAACCAACACAGCCTAATACCGTCACAATGGGCTGTCTAATTTTGCTTGTCATATATATTGGATTAAAATAGTATTTTTAAAGGTTAATAGTTAATGAAAATCTATGGAAAATTATTCTCTTAATGATTCTAGGTCTGAAGAAGCAAGTGAAATATTATATTATTTCAAAGGAACTTTCACAAATCCTATTCCTGAAGAAGCAAGACAGCATACCCAAGCAATAGAAATTCATTCAAGACAATATAATGAATCTACTTCAGGGATTAGAAAAAGAGGAAAAAGAATAAGTCCTGAAAGCTTAGATACTAAATTTGATGATGAGTGTTATATGTTAGAAGGACATTTAATCACTTTAGACAGGGTAAGTCAACTTCATGGAAGAAATTCAACAAGATTAATTAGAATAATTTCAGACAAGCTACCTGAATACCATCTAACTAGGAAATTAGTAGAAAGTTTAAATTTACCTCTTCCTAGTTAACCCTCTTACAAACATAATATTTATAATCATGAAAAGAATTATTTATCAATGGAAGAAGAGGAAGTTTACAGAACAAGAAATTCTCGAAAATTATACATCCCAATCTATGTTATGATTTTTATTTTATTCGGAACAATCGCATTCATTCAATTTTCTGGAAGAGAATTAAACATCTTAGCACTTCAAGCTACAATAATATTCTCATTCTTGGTCCTACTTATTACAGAGTTACATAGATTCAATAATCTTTACGAAATACATTCAAACGCATTAGTTCACGTTAAAGGACTTCTTAAGAAAGTTATAAGAAGAACCGATCTTTTAGCAGTAAGTGATGCGGACCAATCTCAAAATCTATGGCAAATGATGTTGAGATATGGGAATGTAAGTGTAAGAGTCTTCTCACAGGATAGTACCATGTATGTAAGAAATATTGATAATCCTTCAGCATTTATAGAATTTCTAGAAGATAAAATGAGCAAAAAAAGGTCAACTGGTAGTGGCGGAGGCGGAGGAATGGGAAGATGAGGCAAAAATTAAAAATTTTAACTACTTCGTCCATGCTTGGCCAAAGTAAAGTAAATCATAGATTTTCGTTCATTCGCCATAAGAGGTATGTCAAATGAATCAAATAATGCATCTAAAATCTCCTAAAAAAGATTTCAAAATGGTTACAATTACGATTTTCCTATTAATAATGGGATTCTTAATCCTAACCGCATTCTACGGATTTAACTTCACTGGAAATGCAATAAAAAACTGGGGTTCTGGAGGGGGAAATAGCTCAATTGAATTAAAAGCCGATTTAACAATTCCAAATTTAGAATTAAAAGGAAACCTTGGTGAAATAAAAATCAAGGGGGGTTCCAATTCAAATTTATTTGTTGGAAATCAAAAATTCTACCTTGGAAATTCAGATAGTAACCTTATTATTTTAAAGAAATACAATGGAAAAATTTTCCTAGACTCAAATAGAATATTATACTTCAAAGGAAAAGCAACTGAAGTGTCCGTAAATGGGATTACAATAACTCCTGAAATGGGTAAAACGTTAAGTGTGAAACTTGATGAAGATTTCAAATATAGTTTATTGGAAATTAAAGGAGGCGTTTCAATAAAAGAATTAAACTACATAACCTCTGGAACAATAAGAGTAAATGATGATAAAAATATATTTAGGGTTGAAAATGAAGAAATAATCATGAAAAATTTCCAAGGAGATATGAGTATTGAAAGAGGAAAATTCAAAATTG
>CAZJVQ010000072.1:0-2483 GCA_964549605.1 Candidatus Woesearchaeota archaeon
ATTAATGAAAGAGATGATTGTAGAAATTCTTAGGAAAGCGTTAAAGGAACTTGATGTTAAAATGAAATATGATGAAGTTGAGAAGTATGTCACTATACCTCATTTGCAAGAATTTGGAGATTATTCTTTTCCTTGTTTCTTTTTGACAGATGTTTTGAAATTGCCGCCGCATCAAATTGCTTTGGAAATTAGAAGAAAAATTAGAAATGTTCCAGTTGTTGATTTTGAAGATGTTCAGACTGAAGGCGCTTATGTTAATTTTTTCTTGGATCGGAAAGAACTTGCAAGGAAAGCGGTTTGGGAAATTATAACTCAAAAGAAAAAATACGGGAGAGCGAAAATCGGAAAAAGAAAAAGAGTTGTTGTTGAGTTTTCTGATCCCAACATTGCGAAACCTTTTGGGATAGGTCATTTGAGGTCGACGATTATTGGAACTTTCTTAGCGAATATTCATGAGTTTGTTGGTTTTAAAACAACTAGAATAAATTATCTTGGAGATTGGGGAACGCAATTTGGGAAGCTTCTTTTTGGTTATGAAAAATTTGGAGATGAGGAAAAATTGAAAGCTGATCCAATTAATCATTTGTTAGAAATTTATGTTCAAGCAAATAAACCAGAATATTTGAAGCAAGGTCAGAAATGGTTTAGGAAATTGGAGAAGAAGGAAAAGAAAGCTTACATGTTGTGGAGGGCTTTTAAGGAATTAAGTTGGAATAATTTTAAGGAAATTTACAAAATTTTAGATGTTGAATTTGATGAGATTTCTGGGGAATCTGAATCGGTAAAAAGAACCGATAGAATTTTGAAGGAACTTGAAAAGAAAAAACTTTTGAAGAAGAGCGAGGGTGCTTTGGTTGTTGATTTGAAAGAGTGGAAACTTGGTGTTTGTATGATTAAGAAAAGCGATGAGGGTACGACTTATGCGTTGAGAGATATTGCTGCTGCGGTTCATAGGCATAAGAAATATGGTTTTTCAAAAATGATTTATGAAGTTGGTAACGAGCAAGAATTACATTTTAAACAAATTTTCAAAGTTTTGGAATTGTTGGGTTATGATTGGGTAAAGGATTGCCGGCATGTTGATCATGGACTTTATTTGGATACGGATGGAAAGAAATTTTCTACGAGAAAAGGGAAAACGATTTTTCTTGAAGATATAATTGATAAGACTGTTGGTTTGGCAAAAGCTGAAATTGAGAAAAGGGGAACTAAGATTTCTGGAGCTGAGTTGGATAGAAGGGCTTTGAAGATTGCACTTGCTGCGATTTTTTATGGGGATTTGAAAAATAATAGAAAACATAATATGGTTTTTGATTTGAATAAATTTGTTTCTTTTGAAGGAGATACGGGACCGTACATTCAATATAGTTATGCTAGAGCAAGTTCCATTTTGAGAAAAGCAAAAGCAGAAAGTAAGTTTGAGATTTTGGATTTGGAAACTAAAGAAATTGAATTAGTTAAGAAACTTTTACAATTTCCCGAAGTAGTTCATAGCGCGTATTATACTTTGAATCCGTCTTCTATTGCAAACTATGCTTATCAACTTTCAAAAACATTTAATGAATTTTATCATACTTGTCCAGTTATTGATTCGGAGCAAGAATCGTTTAGACTTGCGCTTACAGAAGCGTTTAGACAAGTTCTTAGGAATTCTTTTGGGTTGTTAAATATTAAACTTCTCGAAGAGATGTAATCAAATAAACAAAATATATTTAAATGAGTTTGAATTTAATTAAATAAGAAAGGAGGTGTGATGTAATGGCTAGAACTAAAAAAATGAATGAGGGGACCTTTGCGCAGATTCTTAAAGAGTTTCATGCTGTAGGAGAATTGATTCGTGCTAGACAAAATGAGAAGCAATCTATTTTGGATGAATTTGATAGCGAATCCAAAAGATTCTTTTTCGGTAAGATTTCAGAGAAAGCTTTAGAATCTTCTATAAGGAAAACTAACAAGGAGATTGGAAGATTAGATAGGGAAATAAGATCCAGTATTTCTAATGCGAGAATGCTTGGAAAAAGAATGGATTCTTTAGTAACGAATCAGAGCCCGTTATCTTTCAAAGCAACTTTATCTGGAATTTCTAGAGGTGGAAGCGATAAGGGAAAAGTAAAACCTAAGAAGAAAGTAGCAAAAAAAGCAGTTAAGAAAGTAGCTAATAAAGCTCCAAAGAAAGTTAAGAAGAAAAGATAATTTTTATTTTTATTTTTTAGAAGTTTATTTAAACTTGTCTTGTCTAGATGAGTTAGAATTAAATAAAGGAGATGATTATGGCAAAAAAACAAACTGGAAAACTTTTGAATTTTGTGGCCTGGATAACTGGTGTTATTGTATCTTTGGCGGTAGGATTTGCAATGATTGGCGGAACTCTTACCCTTCCATGGTGGTTAGGAGGAGAACTATTGGCATTTATTGCAGGTTGGGTAGTAGTAGGTACAACATTAGTCAGTGCAGTTTTAGCAATTCTTAATAAATAAATCCTT
>CAZJVQ010000072.1:2493-3170 GCA_964549605.1 Candidatus Woesearchaeota archaeon
TTTATTTAATAAACTTTTCTTTTAGAATATTGTTCAAGCTCTTGCTGAGGAAATAATTTTAGCTTCTGAAGATAATGGGGATAGTTTTGCTGCTAGAAAAAGAAATGAATCAGAAAAGCAAGCTGATTCTGCACGTTAATTTTTATTTAACCCTTTAATGATTCTATGGTTACCCAAGAATATTGAGGGTTAGATTCATATCCATGTTTCAGGCAAGTCTTTAAAGTGCTAGTATATTGGGTTCCACTCATGGTGGTTTCAAAACTTAAAACTCCTACCCTGTCATCACGATCACAATCTGAAAACCATCCAGTGCTAGCCCCAATTTTGATTTCACCATTAACAGTTATTCCTCCAGTGGTGGTGAATCCTCTACTTGTTACTGTTTGTAAAGTATCCACCTCAGGACTATCAGTTCCACAAACCCAGTCTCCCGCAACCGAATCCCATTTTAAGATTTGATTATCCGAAATGCAAGTTAAAGTTGGTTTGTCAATTAATTCTCCCCAACTAACACCATCTAAGATTGCTGGATCAGAAATTCCTACTTCTGTAGGAGTATGACTTGCTGTTGTATGGCTTGTAGCATAAACTCCAACTCCCATTATTGATAAAACAAGAAATGCCATTAAAGTGTAGGCAACTCTGTTTGAAATATTAAAATTAATTTGGACACC
>CAZJVQ010000073.1:0-2998 GCA_964549605.1 Candidatus Woesearchaeota archaeon
TGAAATTCACTCGTGCCTCTTGAAACATCACAACCCTATCTCCAGTTGTGCTTAAAGACCCAAGATTTCCAGTTTCCCCTGGACCCAATTCAATAGAGCTTGATAAATCGCAATCACGATCATATTCGTCAACACGACCATCGCAGTCATTATCTACATCATCACTACAAATCTCATCGGCGCTAGGATTTACATCTGCATCATCATCGTCACAGTCATTTTCAAAACAATAGTTATCATCATCGTCATCAATACAATTATTAGAATCCACATAAACATTAATACTTCTACTTTCACACATAAAATCCTCATCTCCACTCTTGTAAGCTTTATAGTACAATCTAAGATTATTTCCATAATCGATATCTTTTGACAAAGAAAGATCGATCAAAAAATTCTTTTCATCAAGGAAATCGATTGTAATTCGATCCGTTGATCCTTGTAATAAAATTTCTTCTTCGTCAATATCATACAACCAGACTTCTGCAGTTATTTCCAAGCTATCTGCATCTTCATATTCATTCATGACGTCCAAATCAAAATTAAGGGTATCCTCTACGTCAAAATTTTTTGAAATAAGGGGTCTATTTAAAGAAAGAACAAGATCGTCATCTCTTATTTCATCATCTTCACAAATGTCAAATTCAATAATGTCTATTTGCTTAGAAACTTGATTATTGGCCGTATTACAATCAGGAGAAATAAAACAAGTCAAATCAGAATTTAGTTGTTCTACATTACCAACATCACAATTTTCGAAGTTTACTTTATCTTCTTCCATATTGACTTCCCCATTTTCACAAAGATTTCCAGATACATTTAATTTGATACATTTTTGAATACTTCCAGCATCTTCAAAATCAGAAGAGTATTCGCAATTAGCCCTGATTGCCCTATGTGTAAAATATTCATCTAAAGATAATAAATCTGTTAAAGTAATTCCAGAAGAAACACAATCAATATCTAATGTATCCAAAATACCGTCTGCATCGTTGTCTATACTGTCGGTACAATTTTCATTCATCAAAGTTGAAGTAAAAGTACTATCTGCATTGTTCCTATAAGCATCATATAAGAAAAAAGTCAAAGTGTGAATTTTTTCGGTAGTGCCATCGACAATCAAAGGTAGAGAGAAAGTTGAAGTAATTGTCTTTAAAACGTCTGCAGAAACAGTAACGGTTCCCGAAGCCACAACACCAGAAATATCTGAATCAATTTCCCAAGTTAACTCTCCATCATAATTGTCTCTAACATTTGCTGTAAACGGAATAGTGGAATCAGGATAATACACTGCTCCTTCTGGAGGAGTAATTGAAATTATTTCTGGAGGGATCCTATCAGGAATTGTGACTGTAAAAGATATCTTTTTAGCTGCAACATTATCTGAAGTATCCTTAGCATAAATAGTCCAGATATTTGAACCCTCGTTACTTGAATCTACATCTGAAAAAGTGGAACAGGTTAAGTCTACACTCGAATTAGTTATTCCTTCATTCAAAGAATACCAACAGGAATCAAGATAACGTTCATCAACTTCATAAATTAAATCTTGAGTTAAAGTTGTATGAACTTCTCCTTCTCTTGGATTAGTTACACTTATTACTGGGAACCACGTATCCACGGAACTAAGTAAAATTTTTCTAGTTTCAGTTTCATCTAAAACAGTGTCATCTTCAGTATTGACAAGAGCAACACTTAAAGAATAAACTTTATCCAATTCTAAATCTTCAAAAACATGTATACTTGAGAGGGAAATTTCCACTTCAGGAGTTTCTTCAAATGAAGAAACTAAAGTTCCAAAAGAATCATGCAAAGAATATACTATCTTCCAACCAGTATCGGGGAAAGTAAAATCAAATAAATTAATTTCTACATCAATATAATTTTGATGAACGTATCCTTGAAATTCTGATCCTTCAGTAGTTCCAGGTCCAAAAACTAATTGAAACTCTCCAAAATCATCACTAGTAAAAAAACTAAATAACAGAGTCATAAAAGATCGTAAAAAATTACCATGTTCAACAATCGCCCCATATGTTGGTTCACAAACTGTTTTTCCAACAGTTGCATTAAAAGTACAAGCCCCATTCAAACACTCATAATTATTCAAACATTCAGTGTTATCTCCCCTCAATTCTTCAAGTTCTTTAGCTACATTACAAAATTCTGTTTCACTATAAATTCCTTGAACACTACACCTCTCAGCAACTACAAAATTAATTCCCAATAAAAGAACTACTAGGAAAAAGAGTATAGAAAAATTTCTATTTTTCATTTAAGCTCCAGAATTTGCCAAGCAAGCTAAGTAATCAGGTGAATCTTCTCCCCCATTAGCAATAAATGAAGGAAGTGTAAGAACAGCACACCAAATCTTATTTAAAATTCCTCTTTGGGCTTTTAATTCACTACTAATAGAAATACAATAACCATCCACACAAGAATTTGACTGACAATTATAATCTTCAACACATTCTGTTTCTTTAATTTGATCCAAATTAGTAAAGTCCGAACAACCTTCTCCCGTCAAACAAGCAGAAACAGCTTCGGCAGAACTGAGCGTGGGATTTCCATCAACATCTTTATTATAATCCCAAGTTGAACGGAATCCTGGACTATCGCAATTGCCTGGAATAGCAGGCTCAATACAATTAAGATTTTCTAAAGTTGGTTTTGTTTGATGCCATACTAAATCAAGACCGCAATAGTAAGGTACACCATTATCTGCCACTTTGCCATCAGGATCTTCATTTCTAGCTCTAGATTTTACAGGAGTTTTAAGTAATGTAAGGAAAATATTCTTATTATGAATTTTAGTTTGAATCTCGCCATCAATTCTTGCAAGTTCTACCTCTGAGGCAAGGGCTTCGGGTGTTGCCCCAATCACAGTAGTTATTTCTCCCGCGTCACTATAATAAAATTCAACAGCTTCACAATTCAAATCATCTCCAAGTTCACAATATGCGCCATTCGTGTCAGGAACACAATTGCAATCAAAAGG
>CAZJVQ010000074.1:0-2978 GCA_964549605.1 Candidatus Woesearchaeota archaeon
ATAGATTTTGATAATTTTGTTATTTGTTCAGAACAAGAAGAACAACCACAGAAAACTTTAGAAGAAAGAATGGTTGAGTTAGAAAATAAAGTTCAGGAATTGGAAAACAAGGTTTCTTTACTTGAGTCTTTGACAGATAGGATTATAAAAGTTATCGAATCTTTGCCAAGATTTTTTAGAAGACATTGGAATGATTAAATGGCAAAGAAAACAAAGACAATCGGAATAAAACTTATTTTTGCGTGGATATTCTTTATTCTATTTGTACTTGCAGGTGTAGCTTCAATATTTACTGCTAATATTCTCCAAGGAATTTTTTATATTCTTGCAGGAATTGTTATTTCACCACCATTTGCTAAATCTCTAAAAGAGAAAGCAGATATAGAAATTACTACATGGCTTAAACTTCTGATAGTTCTTATTTTATTAGTAGTTGGCGGAATGTTTTCTCCAAACTGCTGAAATTCTTCGTTCTGCTTCTTCATTTTAATTCTGTACCAGAATTTTGAGAAAAACTCTGAAGCAGGTCTTCCAACGAATTTCAGTCAAGCCGAAACGCGTAACCTAAAATATTCAAATAAAAATCTTTTATAAAATTAATTATAATTCAGTTGAAAAAACACCCAAAAGTTATATATTATATACGGTAAAATCTAAAATTATTCTTTAAAATAAGCGAAACAAACCCACACTGATTCTGCTCTAAAGATTTGACTCGCAAAGAAATCTTTTTCAGAGTCGTTAATTTTCTTCGCCAACATTTCCGAATTAGGACTTTTGAAAACTTCAATTTTAGTTTTTTTAGTTGTCATAATTTCCATAAATGTTCGTTTGTTTTATTTCTCGCAATCTCGACCATTTCCCCTCCAGCTTTTAGAAAAATTTTCTTTCCCTTTTGATAGTAAACCTTCCCACTCGTTTGGATAATATTTTTGTCTTCAACTAAATTCAATTCTTTTTTCAATTTCACTAATTCCTGTTTCATCATTTTCTTAAGATTCTTATCAAAGTTTTCTCTATATTCTTCTTTTTTAATCTGTTCTGTTTTTTCAGAAAATCCTAAACTCATTCCACACTTTCCACAAAATTTATTTTTTTCAAAGTCTAAGTATTCATTGCATCTTGGACACTGCTTTAATTCAATTTCATTTTTTATTTCTGGAATAGTCTTAACAATTCCTCTACTTTCTAATCTCTTATCATTCACATCATCAGAATTAATGTGTGTGTATCGTGAAATTATTTGAGAAGATTTACTCCACCCACCAAAAACTCGAAGTTCACTATCGCTTAAAATTTTACTCATATCACTTGCAGCAGAATGTCTAAATGCGTGTGGATTCATTTTTTTTGTAAAATTAGTTTCCTTTTGAATTTTTTTAAGTAATCGCATAACATCAGAATACGTCATTCGCTTTTTTTGCCGATTTATGAATAAGGGTCCATTAATTTTTATAGAAGAATCCCTCATCCATTCGGAAATATAATAGTAGCTATCGATGAGTACCAGTCTTCTCGTAGTCTTTTGATTATTTCTTCGTTTCGAATTCTTTAATTTTATGAATGCCTTATTATCTTCAAGTGTTACATCTTCAATATTCGAACTTAAAATTTCGTTGATTCGTGCACCAGATTCTTTTAAAAGAGAAATCATACATTTGTCTCTGAAGTTATGACACGCAGGTATTAAGACATTTTTAACATCCTCTTGAGAAATTAAATCTCTATTCGCAATTTCTTGTGGCTCTATAAAATTAATTGGAATCCATTTGACGATTTCAGGATATTCTCCCTTTCCATCAACACTATAAAACCATTTGAAAAATAACTTGATGTGTGATTTGATAACGTTAAATGAACTTGGTTTTAATTTCTGTTTCTCATCCACGAATTTTTCAATATCCGATCTAGTAATTTCTTTGAAGTCTTTTTTCACAAAATAGCAGAAAGTTTTGAGATGAACAATTCTCGTTTTTATTGTCTTGTCTGCTGAATTCTCTCTTATTAAGAATTTCACATATTTTTCAATATCTTTCTGTTGATTTTCGGATATTTTAACGTTATCGGATACGTCCCCATACTTATTTCTTGGTTTAGCTATAAATTCTTTCCAAATATCAATTTTATCCTTGCTGGTCATAGAATTATATAATATATTTCTTTATAAACTTTTATATTAAATTTAGCTTTTTTACTAAATTATATTTATAAATTTGTCCTAAATAACAACATCTATATATTTAAATCAAATTTTCTTAATTCTCTCCATGTTGAATGCAGGGATAATCCCAAATTTTTTGGATGATTGGTATTTTTTTGGGGGAAAAAAACCGAAATCGTTCACAAAATATGTGGACAATTTCAATAGGGTTCCAAATTGTAAACAAAGTGCTTTAATGGTTCCAATGTTTAAATGGGAACTTTATAATGATCCAAAAAAACTTCATAATTTCTTTAAACATTATGACCAGTTTATTAAACGTGTTTTAAAGATAAAAGATTTGGAAAGAATGTATTTAATAACGAGTCAACACTTTGGAGTTTTTTCAATTCTAGCAGATAAAGATGAAACTGGAAGGAAAACTATGGACGTCATGATGGAAGACCCTCTAAAAAGCAATATATTAAATTTGTATGATTTTCAAAATGGCTATGGTCCAACAATGGTTCTTTTTTCAAACTTCATGAAGATTGGTGGAAAAGAATTAACAAAACTCCTAAAAGAGGAGTATTTGATTCATACCAAATAAAATTTCTTGTTAACCAATCATAAAGAAATTAGCTCCAGCAGAAATGAAAAATGCTACGAGAGTTAAAACAAATGAATGTTTGACACCTGATTTTAAACTACCTTCTGCAAGTTTTCCAATGGTCAGCCCACTAAAGAAACCCTGAACAATTAGGAGATAAAAGAACGCATTAGAAACTTCTATCTGCTGAGATCCCCCTCCACCAACTCCTGGAAGGCCCAATCCAGA
>CAZJVQ010000075.1:0-2860 GCA_964549605.1 Candidatus Woesearchaeota archaeon
TTTCTTTCCTGAGATTAATGCTTCAAGGGAAACACCGTTTACTTTCACTACTCTGTAACGTACACCGGGAAGATCTCCGATACTTCTCCCTTTTGCTCCACCGATTCCTTCAACAATAACCCGATCATGCTCTTCTATGAAGTTAAGTGCCCCATCTCCCGGAAGGAAAGCTGTTACACCTTTTCCGTTCTTTTTCAGTTGAATTCTTACGCATTTTCTAATAGCTGAATTAGGTTGTTTACTTTCTCGACCAACTTTTTGAAGTACTATTCCGAGAGCTTGGCAACTTCCTTCTAAGGGGTCGACTTTTTGTTTGAGTTTGAGTTTTCTTCTTTTATATTTAGTTTTTGACCATCGATATTTTTTTCGAATAGCTTGAAGCTTCCTCGCTGCGTAAAGTCCTTTTGGCACTTTGATCACTACATTTTGATTATTTATAATGTGAAAAAATGCATAATAGAACTTAAAATTTATGAATGAATTAGTTGTTTATAAAAGAATTGATTTCATTCAGAGAGAAACAATTTTATTAGGTATTAATATTAAAATGGAGGTATATCTTCTGGTAGTCCAACTCTCATTATAAATCTAGCAAATTCTTGCGACAAATGCTCTTTATAAGGGGATTCTAACCTTACTCTTTTTTTGCTTTTTTTGGCAAATTGAATGATAAAGTTATATGGGACTCCAAAAACATTCTTAAAATCAACAACTAAGAAGTCTTTTTCAAATCCTTTAAGATTACATTTATTCAATAGATGATAACTTTGAACAAACCCCTTCCTCAATGAATTCTTCCACTTTTTTGAATTAAAGTTAGGATATTGTTGGATTATATCATTCAATGCCCAGTAAGGACAAACCAACACCATATTAATTTTTTTTTGAATAAGATCACATGATTGGCTCAATATTACAATATTATATTCTTGAGCAATTGTGTCAAACTCTAATGATTCTAATTCTGTGGTTGGCATAATAAAAGGACAAGAATCGAGGAAATCACCTTGCAACAGAGGATCATCACCCGAAACTATACTATACCATTTGTATTTTATCACAAGTAATCTAAATCTTCACTATTTTATTCAAATTCTGCAAAATCAATTCGAGGTTTTGGCTTTTCGATTTTACTAATTTTAACTTTTATTTTGTATTCATTTACTGGAGGCATTCTAATAAAATAATCTGATTCTATGTCAAAAGCATCTTCATGGTCTTTATATAACTTTTCTTGTAATGATGATTTAGATATTGGTTCAAAATTAGGATTTACTGAAGATATATCAATATTAAATAATTCTTGTAATAGGAAAAGAAATTTCTTGAAAATTAAAGATCTTTCAGAGTAAAGTACATAATTAGCTAATTGAATTAAATCATTTAATTTCTGTTCACTTTGACTTGAATTTTTTGTAAATTCAAATAAATCTTTATTAATTTCGGTAACTTGTTCTTGGGATGCAATTTTATACATTTTTCAGCCAAACCTTTTTTCTAATTCGCCTTCTATTAATTTAAAAAACCAATCATCTGTTAAATTATGTGCTTCATCAATCCACCCAACTATACCTGATTGATTTTTAGGCACTTCCTCTGATGTTGATTGAACTACAGTTTCCCAAAGTAATATATCATCATTTTTCTTTTTATCTTTTCCAGTTGCAAAACGTAAAAAAACTGTTCCCTTTGGTTCATTACTATTAAAATCAAATCTTAAATCGAATTTTGGGGGAGTTTTATCTACTTTTGTGTCATCGAAGAGTTTATTATAGAGATTGATTTCTGTCTTCATTTTTTCTCTCAAAAATTTAAAAATATCCTCATTTTTATGATTAAAAACTACTGAGTCAATATACCTTAGCATGAGCTTTTCAATTATTAATTCTTCTCCAGATTTTGGATAAAGCTCAAACACACTTCCAACAGCTTGTTCAACTCTCCTTTCAAAATCTTTCCATATATATCCCTGAGTATCATTTACTGTTAGTATTCCAGGTCCCAATTGGATTAATGGCCACGCGTTTTTATCTTTTCTAAATCTATGTTGAACAACGTAACCTGCTATTTCGGTAGGTATTTGAGCAGCCGGAAGTTCTTCATGGAAAGGATATTCATCAATAAGTTTATCGTATAATCGACCTACAAGTAGCTTGTAATGTGGATCAACTCTGATATTTGGATCTCTTTTATTAGGTTCTTCAGAATTGTTGAATTTATATTTCCACCGTAATTCAAATATAGCCTCCACAAGTGGTTTGTTTTTTAATGCTTTATGTTTCACATGAATTACCTATATTTTTCTTCTCCTAATTATTTTCCTTATAAATAGGATATGGTTTTTCTCAATGACGTTACTATATATTTAATTATTGTTTTGAAATTATATATCTATTTAGGCAATTTCATTTAGTTTTGTGTAGTCCTTTGTAATTAAATCTTAACTTTTAAGTTTGTTAACTTAAAAAATTTTATGATTTATTGATTATGTATTTATTATTTGTGTATTTAGGTTTTATATAATTTTTCTGGAATTTAAGAGAATTTATTACATACAAAATCTTTTCTTGTATTCTTAATTATTGCTAAATTTGAATTAATGATTCCACTTTCAAAATAAGACTTTTTATTGCTTTATCACTAGTGGTTATTTGATATTTTCACTATGTCTTCAGAATAAAGTTTGAATTTAGATATATCTGTCACTTATTTTTTATATAAGGAAAAATGTTTTGACTTGAATTAATATTATCTAGTATTTTATCTAATTGTAAAGATATTATTTCTGTATTAAAAAGAGAAACTGTGTTAAACATTTTTTGTATTAATAATTACATTATCTACGTCGAAGTATCTTAAA
>CAZJVQ010000076.1:0-1363 GCA_964549605.1 Candidatus Woesearchaeota archaeon
AAAAGACATTGTAAAATCAAAAGACATTTTAAAATTGGCTGCGATTAATTCTTGGACTACAAAAGTTCCTGCGGCATCTATTTGTTCTACATTGTTTTCCATATTTAGATTAAAGGTTTGTAAATTTCCAACAGAAGATTCACTTGCTGCAGCTCCTGTTTTTAGAGATGAATGTTTATAATGTAATGGAACCAATGAACTAATTACAGCAGTACTTGCAGCTCCAGTTGCAGTTGAAACTCCTTGAGAGATCATTGAAGCACTAAGTTTTAAACTTCCATTTGTATCTAAATTAATTGTGGAAGAATTTATTTTAGTTCCATCATAAATAAAAACTTCATCAGATGCGGAATTCCAAGAATTTTCTATTGTCATGCTTGGTAAAGTTGTGGCTACTGAAAAAGTATGTTTTGTATCTGCACTTGTTGTTGCATGGGCCACAGTCCCAAAAACATATTCAAGCAATCTTCCATTTTGTAAAATTACTTCAATATCCGAAGAAAACTCTGCTTTTGCTGCAACTAATTCTTGAATTTCTCTACTTCCTGCTGCATATATTTCTTCAATGGTTCTTTTATCTGAGGGAGAAAAACTTTGAACCAAACCAACATCTTTTGTTGCTGCGACAGCAGTACCGAACGTTGATTCTTTTCCTATAAGGAGTGTGTTGTGTTTTGAGTGGAAAATTGCCATAAATTATTTAATTGCCCAATATATTTAAACTTAATGGATAAGGGCCTCATTTAATTTTTTGATTGTTTTCTTGTCAAAAGGCAGTTCTTTTTTCTCACTTAATTCTTTTAGCAATTTTCCTTTCTCTGGAAATTGTTTAAACACTTCATTAGCATCTATTCCTTTAATCTTGCTTACTTCTTCCAACCAAGTAACTTTCTTTTCTATTTTTACAGTTCCTTTTTTCTTAAGTTTAATTGGTTTATCACTTTCATAGAAATTGTCATTTTGTAATAACTTCTTTGCATGTTTTTCTTCTACCTCTATTGGTTCGTCTGCTTCCTCAAAATAATAATTGAAACTCGGTTTGACACTGCTTATTTTCAGTCCTGATTGGTAACTTGCAATTTTCATATGTGATTTTTTATTATATAATCTGCTTTTCCTTTTTGATCAATAAAATATTGAAGTGAATATGTAGATTTTTCTATAAGATATTGTGCCTTTTTATCTAAAGCAGGCTGATAATTTTCTTTTCTATTTTTTATAGTATTATCAAGTGCCTTTTTATATTGTTCAGGAGTTATTCTTTTTACTGCTTTTTCTAGTCCATTATCTTGATTCCCAAAATTTTCATCGTATGTCATTTTATTACTAATGCAAAAAGGATAACTATCAAAACTAGGGTTCT
>CAZJVQ010000076.1:1373-2140 GCA_964549605.1 Candidatus Woesearchaeota archaeon
GGGTTCTCCAAAACGCAAATCTTTTAAATATTGATAATTCATATTCTATTTCGGTCACTCTTTCTTTTAAAGTTTGTTTTTTCATTTTATTAGGAGACCAGGAGAAAAATAAGAAAAACTCCTGGTAATGGCGAGAAAAGCCTTATTTATAAAGAATTTCTTCTTTAAATATTTTTCTAAATAGCCTTATTAAACTGCTCAAATCTCACTAAAATCTTCATTGACCAATAGTTCCGATTTTGCTCGTTATTGTCTTGTACATCCGTTATATCGCTTATATCGTATATCTGGTCACTGAATGGATCTACTTGATTAGCATTGAATATTCTTTCTATCTCAGTTTGAATCAAAATAGACTGTGCATCAGAGGTAAATGTCCTCATAACTACAGCCACAACTTGAATTCTTTCCTTGGTTGCAGCTCCGGGTGCATTATCTTGTGGAACATTAGAAATATTATGAATCAATACTGAATCGCCCCCTATTCTTATCTTATCTTGAACATTTGCTATTGTGGGTGTTACACTTCCAGTATTTGCAGCTATCCAATTATTAGTTAAAAGTGTTACTACTTTTGAGATTAGATTACTTGCCATTTAAAACTCCAGGACAAACGATTATCATTGCAGCATAATTATATTTTTTTAGCATTTTTGATTGATATTTTACAGCCTCATCTAATTCATCAAAGTCTTCAAAAATTCCCCCTGTTGTCACCCTTATTTTCTTCTTGAATTTCAACCTTTCGTATTCTTCTTTTTTTCGTT
>CAZJVQ010000076.1:2150-2771 GCA_964549605.1 Candidatus Woesearchaeota archaeon
TTATTTCATCTGCTTGTTCTTGCCATTTTTCCAGTTTTTTATCATAACTTGCGCCCTCTGCTCCTTGTGGTAAAATAACAGTCCGATCATCTGATTGAACAACATCTATAGCGGTCAATAAAACACAAGCTTTTTCAATATCTTTATCAACAGAAGATTCTCCATATCTATATGTCACCCTCACACCAAATGTTCTTGGAAAATAAACTGATGGATATGTTTTAATGAAAATAACTCCGTCTTGTTCGTTCACCCAATAATCCTTGTCTCGACCCTCTGTTTTTGTAGAAAGATAATCAACATAATTAGATCCATCCCAAACTTCTAATAAATCAGTTCCAGAAGCAAGTGTTGTAATATTTCTATTAAGTAAGTAAATTTCTGCTCCATCTCTTAATTGATAACTAGGCCCATGCAAATGATGTTGCTCTTTTGTGATTGTTTTAGATCTCCAGGCATGCATAGTTTTTTTATCGATATGGTCTTCATTACGATTAATAAATGCTTCAACCTCTGTTTGGGTTGGGGTTGTGCTTCCAGAAAAAGCTGTGGATAATTGTAAAAAAGATTTTACATTTGCTGCCGTGCAATATGTTACTACCATAAATTAATTAAGAAAAA
>CAZJVQ010000077.1:0-382 GCA_964549605.1 Candidatus Woesearchaeota archaeon
AACCCAGTAGAGTCCAACGAAGCCATCTAAAAGATTTTCAGCTACTTTGGGTGGCAGCCTGGCTTTTTTTGCTATTTCTTTGGTCGGGTGCCATTCTTTATCCTGGCTGACAATGGATGCGAGTTTTCTCTCGTTGATGTTCAAACCAAAGGGGTTTTTGAAGTCCAATTTTTTGAGGGTTTTGGTTGGTTTTTTGATTGCCATTCTTATTTTGTCAGCTACGTCGTCGGATTCGGCATCGATTGCACTTTTCATTATTCCGATGAGTTTTCTTCCTCCTAGTCCAACTATGTGTTGTGCGTTTAGGTAGGGTTGGAATGGTAGCATGACTAGTTGTTGGATTTTTTTGTCACTTGCTTCTTTATTTAAGGCACGTATAACC
>CAZJVQ010000077.1:392-2149 GCA_964549605.1 Candidatus Woesearchaeota archaeon
TATTCTCAACTAATTCTTGATCCTCCTTTGGAACGAGTTGTAGAAGGACATCGAGTTTTTTGGAGTCTCTTTCCCAGTTTTCCCGGGTGTATTGTTTTCGGAACTTTATTTCTTCGGTTCTATTCTTCAAAGACATTTTCTTCATCCTCTGTAAAGCCCTCTTCTTCTGCTGCTTTTTTCTTCTTTTCTTTTTCTTTGTGCTTTTGTTTTGCTATTATTGCTTGTTCTTCTTCAAAAGAAAGTTCTCTTTTTTGGGTCTTTTTTGCCGGGGGGGCTTGTAGTTTGTTCATTGTCTTTTTTGTTATTCTTGCCCCGTCATCGAGTTGTTTTACTTTTTTAACTGTTTTTTCGTATTTTTTCCTTTCAGGGTTGTCTTTTAGTTCTCCGTCTTCTTCGGGTATTTCTTCATCCTCTGGGTCGTCCTCGTCTTCGGGGTCGTCGTCCTCGGGATCGTCTTCTGGGTCCTCATCGTCCCCAGGGTTATCGTCTTTTGGCGATTGTGCTATTTGTTCTCTTAACTCATCAATCTCGTTTCTGAGTTCGTCAATTTCGCTTCTGAGTTCGCTTGTTTTTTCCTCTACTTCTTCTTTCATTTGTTTTTCGAATTGTTTTCCTTCTAGGTAATTCATAGTAGTTCCTCCGTTTTTGTTTTTATTTACTGCTACCTGTTTGTAAACATAGCGATAGCTGTGCATGATCCTGATACTTTTATTTTTCCTTCGGCTGCATTAAAAACCGCTTCATCAATTGCTGTTGACGGTAATGCATCCATGTTAAAGTCGATTGTTCCTAAAACCGAGCCTTGAAATTCTGCTTGGCAGGGGTGTATGTTAATTGCTAGTATTGCGATTGAGCTAATCAAAACCACTAAACCTAAAATGGTAACTGATGCCCAAGCATCTGTTTTATCTCTTTGAGCTGAATAATTTGCTTCCCATTCATTTTCAGGTTTGTCTTTGCTGAATATTAACCAGTGTGTTTCTTTTTTCATTCTTCATCCTCCTCTTGTTTTATTAGTTTGTTGATTTTTATAATTGTTTTGATTGTTTCTTGGTTGTCTTGTTTGTTGAATTTGTTATATTCCTCTTTTAGTATTTGAGAAATTCGAGTATTTTCTTTCCTGGCTCCGGCTAAATACCCGTTGTGAAATGCCAGGTCTAATTCTTTTTGCCCTAGGCTTTGTTGATTATCAAACCAGTAGTCGACTTGTTTGTAAAATTTTATTCCCGCAGCAATGATCAAGACTAGGGTTATTCCTAATAGTATTGCATCTACTACGAATAGTGCATACAGCATTTCAATCTCCTCCATCTGGTGCTAGTATTTGGTAAGCTGTTCTGAGTATTTTAATTAGGATGTAGGCTGCGAAACCCCAGACCAGAAGCCCCGAAATAATATTCATAAACGTTTCAAAAAAAGTCATGTTTTCACCCTTATTCTGATTTATTCCACAATTCCTCTCTTAATTCTTCAAGCAATTTTCTCATTTTCGTAATTTTAGTCTTGAATTCTATGTCTTCCATCTGAGTAAAAAGATAAACCAAAGCCTCAGTATTTTTCATTAATGTTTTCTTGCTTGCTGAAGGCAACCCATTCACCAAATTTAACAATAAAGGAATACTTCCCCGTAAATTTCTAGCTCCTTTTCCAAAATTTTCATAAGCGATGAACAATTCTCTTACTTTTTCAATAGAATGGCTAGCAGATTTTGATTCTAAAAACTTTTCTTTATTAATAGCAGTTAAAATTTCTTTAGT
>CAZJVQ010000077.1:2159-2739 GCA_964549605.1 Candidatus Woesearchaeota archaeon
TCTTTAGTAGTTTTTCCTTCTTTTATTAAGTTAAACATCTTTTGTTGAATGGCTTTATCTTTTATAAAAGACAATCTAATTACAATTGCAGCTCCAACATCTCTTTTAATCAGTTCTTTTTGAATGCTTTTATCAATATTCAAGACTTTAATGACTTGGTAAATATACTCGGGTGAATAACCTATGGCTGAACAAGAATTTTGCAGCTTTTTCAATTCAGGAGTATACTCGGAAGGATCCCTGTTTTTTAAACTAATTAAAGAGGTTCTGTAATTTTTTCCAAAATCAGAACCCAAAATCTTATCCAATGCTTGGGCTTTCTCAACAATATTAAGATCTTCCCTACAAAAATTTTCAGCGAGAGAACCAAATTTATTGTTTTTTCTAACAATACAAGGGATTTTCTTCCACTTCAAATAAACAAGTGCTTTATATCTTCTTTCACCAGAAATAATCATAAACTTTGCCCCTATTTTTTCCACAGAAATGGGATTAATCAAACCATTCTTGAAAATATTTGTTGCTAAATATTGAATATTTTTGATTTTTTGTCTAGGTTGATTTTTATTTGGTGAAATTA
>CAZJVQ010000078.1:0-2615 GCA_964549605.1 Candidatus Woesearchaeota archaeon
CACAAGCAATAAAAATCCAGCACGCCTTAGAATTATTAGAAACTCAAACACTCTCCAGTTTTAACAAATATCTAAAAGATTTATTCAAGCAAGCAGCAAATCATCAAAGTAAAGGAGTTATAAAACTCGTAAAAAAACAAGAATTCAATTTTGTTTATACAAAAACAAATGAACTTTTAGCAAAAAGTTTTGAACATCCAAAACTTCAGAAAATAGTAGAAATAATAAAACGAGAAAAAGCTCAAAATGAAAATATAAGGGCAATCATCTTCACACAATTTAGAGATACTGCAAAAATAATTTCTGATAAGATTAATGAGATAACTGGAATCACTGCAAAAATGTTTGTGGGGCAAACAAAAAAAGAAGGCATTGGATTGAGTCAAAAAGAACAGAAAAAAATGATTGAAGATTTTTCAGAAGGTAAAATAAATGTTCTCTGTGCAACAAGCATTGGCGAAGAAGGTTTGGATATTCCAGAGGTAAACACAGTAGTTTTTTACGAACCAATTCCATCCGCAATAAGAAAAATACAAAGAAGTGGAAGAACAGCGAGGCTGATGGAAGGAAAATTAATTATGCTAATTACAAAAGGAACAAGAGACGAAGCATTTTATTACGTCTCACAAGCAAGAGAAAAAAGTATGCATTCTGCAATTGCCTCAATAAAAGAAGAACTTGCTAAGGGGCAAATAGAAAAACAAAAAACTCTTCTTTAACATATAATTAACAACACATAAATCTTTATAACAAAACCACCCTATTTTTTTAAATGCCAGTAGATGTTGTAATTGGAGGACAAAGAGGAGACGAAGGAAAAGGAAATTGCTGCGCGTGGTTAGGATTAAATAAAAATTATTCTATTGCGTTGAGAAGTTCTTCACCACAAGCAGGACATAGCATATACATCGAAGGAAAGCGAGTTGGACTTGCTCACCTCCCTTGCGCAGCAGTCAATCCAAATTTAAGAATTCTCATTGGAGGTGCAAGTTTAATTTCTCCAAAAAAAATATTTTACGGTGGAAAAGAATTCCGTCCACACACTGGAGAAACAATTGAACTTCAACCAGAAATCCCAACATTAGGTCTCACCCCCAAAAGACTCGGAATAGATTTCAGAGCCAAACTTGTAACTTCAGAACACACAGAAAGAGAAAGAAATAATGAACGATTAATGAAACTTGGGAGTATAGGAAGTGGGATGAACGCTGTAAGAGAAGATTTAATTTATAAAAAAGCTACATTTGTCACAGAAGATCCTGAATTAAAAAGATTCACCACAGACACTTTAGAAGAAATGGCAGAAGCACTTTTTCAAAAAAAAGAAATTTTATTCGAAACAGATCATGGAATAGAACTCGGCCAACATTTTGGAGGATATTTTCCTTACAATACTGCAAGAACAATAAATACTTCTGCATATCTTGGAGAAGTTGGACTTCCCCCACAAGAAATAAGAGATGTTTACTTAGTGATAAAACCATATATAACTGCTGTTGCAAAAGATGCTCCACTCCAAAAAGAAATAATCGACACAAAAACCCTAGATGAGCTTTTACATTCTGGTGGAGAATCTGGAAGCATAAGTGGAAGAATAAGAAGAGTGGGAAAATTTGATGAAAAAAGCTTCAAAAAATCAATTTTTTTATCCGGAGCAACAAAAATTTGCATCTCTCATCTAGATTTATCTCCTCACACTTGGAATACCCTTGGTTTTGAAAATGATAATGATTTTTTAGGCTATATAGAAACTATTGCATCACAAACTAATCAAAATCCTAAAATTTCTCTAACTTGTTTTGGACCAAGAACTAAAGATATAATTGAATATTCAGAATAAAATGAAAAAGAAAAAAGTTTCCATTATTGGGGCAGGACCTGCAGGATTATTCGCTACTAGAGAACTTGCATATAATACTCAACCAGAAGAAATTGACATTATTGTTTTTGAAAAAGGAAAAGATATAACAACAAGAAATGAATCAGAAAAATTATATGGATTAGGAGGAGCTGGAACTTATTCTGATGGAAAATTTTTATTTGATAAAAGAATTGGATGTAATCTTCATGAAATAATTGAGGATTCAAAAATAGAAAATTTAATCAACCAGGTTGAAGAAATTATAAAACAATATGCCCCTCTTAAAATAAAAGAAATTCCTAAAGAATCAATTGAATTGCAAAAAAAAGCGAATCAAAATGGGATTGACTTTATATGTCCAAAGCAAGGACACATTGGTACAGATCAATTGCCTGCTTTTGTTTCAAAATTTAAACAAGATCTTGAATCTAAGCTGGTTAAATTTAGATTTGGAACAGAAATCTTAGAGATTAAAGAAAAAGAAAGTCAAATTTCTCCATTGGATAAAATAGTCCAAGAAGCAGATTACTTAATTCTCGCACCAGGGAGAGTAGGAAGTGGATCTGGTTGGATGAAAAAGGTTTTAGATGAAGCAGGAATCAATTATAATTTTAGAGCAGTAGATATTGGGATTAGAGTTGAAGTTCCCTATGCTATTACAAGCCACATTACAGATATAACTAGAGATATGAAGTTTTATATTAAAACTCCGAGTTATAAAGATAAAGTAAGAACTTTTTGTACTTGTCCTAAT
>CAZJVQ010000079.1:0-2541 GCA_964549605.1 Candidatus Woesearchaeota archaeon
CTGTATTTGAGGGATGGATTTAGGGAGGAGTTGAAATATGTGGGAAATAAATGTAAGATTACGATTTCGGATACTCAATGGCAAATTATTATTTTTTGTTATTGAAGAATATGATTTGAAATTAAATTAATCATTAAAAAAAGTCAATAACTATAACATTTTATTAAATCTTACATATATTTGCAACGGAATTTGTGAGGTTTATCCTCATCTACACCCCCAAGATGGGAAATTCTTGGGCTTAACCCCTCAATAGTAGAGGGGTTTTTGATTTAGGCTTATGAACAAAGAAAAAAGAGTAAGATTTTATTTTGATGGATTCAATTTCTATGAAGGGTTAAGAAGTAAGAAATGGAGAAAATATTATTGGTTGGATATTATTAAGTTTTGCGAGCAATTTTGCAAGCCTTATCAGAAGCTTGTTGGAGTTACTTATTTTTCTGCGATTCAATATGATCGGGAAAAAGCTGCCAGACAAGATAAATTCTTCCAGGCAAACCTTTTAAATCCAAGATTTGACCTAATCCTTGGTTCTTTTAGAAGAAGAGTTAGATGGAAAAAGCGTCAAAGATTTGAGTTTTGGGAAGAAAAGAAAACAGACGTAGCAATTGCTTCATATATGATTCGAGATGTAGTATTAGATAAATGTGATATTACTGTTTTGGTTTGTGCTGATGGAGATTTAACGCCTCCAATAGACGTAATCCGGGAAATAAAACCTAATCACAAAATATTCACTTATTTTCCTCCAAATACAAATTCATTAGATTTAAGAAGAAAGACTAAGTTCATTCTTCTTGAGCGTCATGTGGATAAATTTAAAAATGCGATATTGCCTGGGGAAATAAAGTTGAATGACGGATTTGTTCTTAAATGCCCTGAAAAATGGAAATAACCAATTTTGTAACATTGAACCCTTGACATTCCCCAAATAATCCAATAACTTTACAAAGACATTTAGCATATCTAATTAGCTAAACAAAAGAACTTATAAATTTTGTAGATTCGCACAAGCGTTATGAGGCATAAAACATGTTAATCGAAGAAGTTGAAAATTTTAACAAAAGAAATTTATCCTTCGAAAAGATAATATTTTCTAAATATAAATTAAGTTGGAAAATCTTTGCATTTTCACTTTTATTTATTGGTATTATTTTACCTCTTATTTGGTTTTTTTTGCTAAAATGTAATTTAATATTTATTTGGTTGTTGATTCCTGCATTTGCTCTACTATTCTATTTTATTAAATATGTTCATAAAAAAACATTTAATATAATTCGATCTGAATACCCTAAAATATATAAACTGAATATTGATAAAACGTGGAATAGTGATACAATAAATTTGATTAGAATTTCACTTATTAGAGAATTCCTATCTAATAATAAAATTTCAAAAACAGAAGATATAAAATTAATAATTAACTCATTAAAATATGAGAATTCCTCTAAAATATATTATTTTCAATCTTGGGGAATTGCTTTAGTTTTAGTTGGAGTATTTTTGGATACTTTTTTAAGTTCTATTCTTAATTACGCAAATGGATTTGATGATCTAATTGAGATTGCTAAACCTATTTCTGTAATTATATTGATGATAATAATGCTATTTGTATTTGTAGAAAAGATGATTGTAAAGGAGTATTTTCTTTACAAAAAAAATAAACGAAAAAGATTAATAAGAACTTTAGAAAATTACCTGTTAAACTTAAATGATACATGACAAAATTTATAACGCATTATAGTTCATTTTATAGTTAACTGTTATAGAAAATAAAATTTTGCCCTTCTTTTTTTGACCTGGAATGGTTTAAAAAAACTACATTTATTGCGCTGTATTTGAGGGATGGATTTAGGGAGATTTTGGAATATATGGTAAATAAATGTAATTTTACTGCAAATTCCTGATAAAATGAAAGCACTTCAAGCACATTATGATGGTAAGCGGGTTTGTTTTGACGAACCCTGCGATATTAAGCCAAAAACACCGTTGGTTGTGGTAATATTGGAAAATGATAACGATACTGAACAACAATGGTATCGTCTTACACGGCAAAGCTTATCAAGGGCTTACGATAAAGATGAGCCTGATTACGACAACGTGACCTTGAAAGAACCTAATCCTAAATACAAGCAGTGAAAGAAGCAAGCATAGTCAAAGACTGCCATACCCCAGTCAGATGGCAAGGTTAAATTACGTCCCGCTTTATAACTAAAGCAGTTTCCTCCTTTTGGTGATTGCCTTTTATGCGGTATTAGCACAAAATTATATCATTTTGTGGAAGGATTTGACGAAATCATTAATGAAACGGATGAAGATTTTCGACAAAGTGGGCTGTTGAAATCATCCGTAATTCGACTTGGTTTTTTAGCTTCTATCCCTCAAGAAAGCATTGCAGGCTCTATTGGAACAATTTCAAAAGACAGACACCAACGGTTGCTCCATAATCTTGCGGGTTTTTTAATTAATAAAGCGTAAATTTTAGTATAAATCTATTTTATAGCTCAGAAGATAAGATGTTTGTGGCAGAAGCGCCAGACT
>CAZJVQ010000080.1:0-1578 GCA_964549605.1 Candidatus Woesearchaeota archaeon
TTTACTTTGAAAAAAGAATTAAGCAAAATGACACAGTTCAATGAACACTCCCTTTTTACCAGGTGACATACGAAGCAAATCATCTCCTTTGTAAGTCACAGAATAGTCTAAAATAAAGGCATCTTTAATTAGCCCTCTCAGTATTTCCTCTAAAGTATAACCCTGTTTCAAGGGTAATTCAAATGCATTATCTCCAGTATCACTAAGGACATTATTCTCCTTAATCCAAAGATGTTTTGCATATAAATCAGGAATTGAATCATATTTTAACTTACCTCCCTCAAATAATCCGTTAAAAAAGTGTTCTTTTGAAATGGCAGCTTTGTTGGCTTGATGAAATAGAGGTAAATCGCTTTGTTTAAAGATAAGAGAGCATTTAAGAGTTACCCCCGACCCAATTTCTTTTCTTGTATTATTCACATTTTTCGTAATGTTCTCATATTTATCAATTCGTTCTTTTAGTAGAATTGATGTCCTTTTTCTTAGATTGTTATAATCTTTTAGAACTATTTCAAACTGCTTTTCTAATGAAATTGCTTGGGTGTGCTTCTTTTTTTCAACTTCTAGATTGTTTGTTAGTTTTTCAAGTTCTTTTTGACCAGCCAACTTAACGAAAAATGGTTTTAACTGGTTAGTAACTTTGGTCAAATCATCAGTTACATTCTTGATGTTTTTTACAAAGTTTAATTTCATAATTTCCTTTTCCAGATTTTTAATTAATTCATTGTAGTCAAAACCTATTTTCTGTCGAATGGCAAGTATTTCTGCAGGCAATTCTGGAATTTGGTCAAATATTCGATCAATACTTCCTTTTATTTCTATATCGCTTTCTGTTTCTTTAACCCCTAATAACTGTTCCCTATTGCTTTTCACTTCCAACAGAACACTCTCCATTACTGTTTTTTGCAATTTAGTTTCTATTAGCTGCTTCTCAATTTTAGATTTATTCTCAAGTAGCAGATTATAGTTTTTGAATTCCTCAGGAGACAAATTACTAAGTTTTTGCCCAGCTGTTATTGATTTTTGAATGTTCTCAATTGCTTTTAGAATAGTTTGCGATTTGCCAAGTTCTTTGGATTTTTTTTGTAATTCAAGTGCTTTTAGCCGAGTTTGTAAATAACCTGTCAACAGGCTATCCAAATTGACATTATTTTCGGCAATCTTCTCCATAGAATCTTCAAAAAATGTTTTGAACTCAGAGTCTTGAAGTAAGATATTCTCTACCAGCTTGTTTAGATCATCCTTATTATCTTTTTCAACTAAATAATTAATGTAGAGTTGAGGAATATAGATTATCTTTTGGTTTTTGTCTGTAACGCTACTCAATGTATCTTTAATCCCATTTTTCCAAACTACCTCAAAATCATAGGTTTCTTGAAACTTGTAACCTTCAAAACCTAATCTTTTGTGCGTTTTGTCAACTTGTTCAGGGTCTATACTATGGGCTGTTGAATAAAGAAGCAAAGATTTACCTGCCGATTTTCCACCAATTATTGAATTCAAGTTTTCATTTAATAGAATAGTTTGGTTACCAAACAATTTACCTGAAGAATCTTTAAACTTTAGCTCTGAAATAAT
>CAZJVQ010000080.1:1588-2293 GCA_964549605.1 Candidatus Woesearchaeota archaeon
CAGGTCGGAAAGCCTGAATTCTAACCCTATCCTCAGGCTCGTATATTATTTGTTTGAGTCCTTCAAATGTGGGGTCAGCCTTAATCCAACAGAATCTATTTTCGTATGGTTTAAATAATTTTTCTTCTGTATGTGCATCGGAACCATGTAAACAGGGTTTTAGTGAACCGCATTTTTGAATTACCGTTTTTACAGTATCTTTTTTTTCTCCTAAAAAATATTTGCGATCTTCTGGATTACCTGAGAAAATACAATCAGAAATACCATAAATAGATTTTCTAACAGCTTCTAAACTACTATCATTTTTATCCTCAAAAAAATCATAATGCTTTTGCATTGCAGAGGCACCATCTTTATTAGAATTGCTAACTACAATTATTACATTTTCCCTAAAATTTGAATTCTCGTCTAGCAATTTTTGTAACTGAGCATGTGATACAACATAAGAATTCATCCCTTTTTCATATGCTCTTTCGTTATCAAGTCCTATTTCTAATGATTTCCCAAGGTCAATAATTCCTTGTCTGTTCATCTTATATTTAATTCCTTTACCAGCAGAGTAATCTATTGAACTAAAAAAGTCATTTTCTATTGAAGTCAAGAACGTTGGATTGAAAATGCAGTGAATATTTATGAGTCGCCCACTATCTGTCACTGGTAGCATTCGCAATTCAACATTCGGCAGGATAAATATTTCTTTTATTC
>CAZJVQ010000081.1:0-2270 GCA_964549605.1 Candidatus Woesearchaeota archaeon
TTGAGATTAATGGCGAAGGGCTCTGGAATATTGAAGAGAGTATGGGTTATGTTAGAAATTTACTTTATCAAAAAATTCTTGAAGAGCCCGATTTTGAGTTTTCTTCAGATTCTTCAATTGATTTTTATCCAAAAGTTTCTTGGACCTTTGAAACAGCGTATTCTGCTGCCATAATTAATAGTGGAACATATTCAGATAATAGTAAGTTTGTTTCAGAACTTTATGAATCTGGAATTTTAAATAAAAAAGAATATGATGATTTAAGGGGAACTGGGTTATTTAGTTCAGAGAAGAATATGGATTATTTAGTTTCAATCTTAGCAGATAAAAAAAGAAAATTGTTTGAAATTTTACCAAAAAATAAGGTGGCAAGCAAAGAGGAGATATTTAGGGTCAATGTAGAAGCTTCTTTTTATGAATATAAATGGGTTGCTGGAAAAGTTATGCCTGGACAATCTGCTGCCCGAATTATTAAGACTGGAGATTTAGAAATTTTTGATATTTCTGAATTAAATAATGTTAATAATGTTTATTTGACTGTTTTTGATGTAGGTAAAGGAAGTAGAGATCCTGTTGGGTATTTTCATTGGCAAATTATATAATTCTGAATAAATGCGGAGACTAGGATTCGAACCTAGGTAAGCACTAAGCTATCAGGTCCTAAGCCTGACCCGTTTGACCACTCCGGCATCCCCGCTTAAAACTACAAAAAATCATCTATATAAAAAGGTTTAGAATTATTATTTGTTACCATAGAAAATTAAAATTTCAAATGGTCTCTCAGTTGGAATCATGTAATGTTCTGTTCCGGAAGGAATTGAAACGAAATCATCTGCTACAACCTCTTCTTTATTGGCCCCCACAATCTTACCAGAACCCTCAAGAATATAACAAAATTCTAAAACTTCATGGGAGTGAGATTTTCCTTCTGTATTAAATGTCATTCTTTCTACAAGTGGTTGCTCAGATAAAATTTCTAGAAATCCAAAAGATGTTTTTCTTTCCGTCATTACATCCACGGCGAGGATACCCGAGCTTTTAAGCTTGGCGAGGAATCGCCGTCCTCAAGATTTAATTCTGTTAAATGATTAGAAACAGAAGGTCTGGATTCTAGACCTCCTGAATTAAACTGAATATAGTGTAAACTGTATTCTGGAGATAAAAAATGGATTTGAAAAGTACTAAACATGCCTTTGGACAAAATGCTTTCCACTTCGTGTGGAAATGTAAATATGCCATGGACCCGATGAAGTTCTATGGAGTTAGGATGGATTGTGAGTTCTTCATCAGACAGGTTGCTTACAGGAAAGGTTTCAAGATTTATGAACTTCACGTCGCTGTTGACCATATCCACTTGTTTGTTGAGATGCCAATCACCATGAGTGTCAGCAAAGCCATCCAGTTGTTCAAAGGTTACAGTGCCTTTAAGCTTTTGCAGAAACATCCATGGTTGAGAAACTATTTCCGAAAAGGACATTTCTGGAGTCCTGGAAAGTTCTTTCGCAGCGTCGGGAATACCACTACCGAAGCTGTTCAACACTACATTACTTCTTCTCAACCTTGGGTTTGTTAGTTTTAACATTTTATTTATTGATACCTCGCGCTTTAGCGCGGGGTGATTCATTTTACCCAAACCAATATCCTAATTTATATGGAACTCCTCTCAAAATTCTTAGGATAAAACTTTTAATACTCCAGACTACATGTTCTTTATGAAATTTTCTAAATCTATTTTTTCCCTTAATTAAATCTTGATAAAACCCTTTTTTATAGAAATCTTTAGTGGTTCTGCCCCATCTAAACTGCTTCTTAAATAACACTATTAAATTAGAAGGTTCTATATGTTCAACAGCATTTTCGACCTTACCCATCTTATCAGATACTTTTTCTAATTCGTGTTTTATAATTAGATGATCGTGGGCTTTACAAGAAGCATAGATTTCCTTTGGAATGTTTTTCACAGCTTTTAATAAAATAGCTTTTCTGAAAAATCTAGGAAGAACAACCCCCTCTTCAAGGAATTCTTGAACAAGCAATCTATCCGCGTCGTACAAAGAAGGAAGAAACTTATTTCTATTATACGCTCTTTCGTACAACCAAAGATAATCACATTTTTTTATCTTTTTCACAGCTCTTTCAATAGTTGTTTGGTGAAGAATCTGATCTGAATCTAAGAAAAGTATATATTTTCCTTTACTTTTTTTTGCCCCTAAAATTCTGGCTTCTGAAAGCCCTCCTTTGCATAGGATAATTTTGCAGCCATACTCTTT
>CAZJVQ010000082.1:0-2205 GCA_964549605.1 Candidatus Woesearchaeota archaeon
CCTCCATCGTTTGAAGAATGATATGCGTCCAAGATTTTTATTCTGGAATTAGGAACTTCTATGATTCCTTCAGGGCTTATTTTTTCTTCTTGGAGATATTTCCCTAGGTAAATTGTATTTTTCATAGTTTTTCGCTGAATTTCATATTTTAAAAGATTACTATACTAGATCTCGAAGATTTCTTTAATGTACTCTAATAATTCTGGGAATGTATTTTGTTTGATAAAATGCCCTTTATTTTCAAACTCAAAGACTTGGTTGGGATTTAATTTCTCTTTTATATGTAAAAATTCTTCATAGGGAATAACTTCATCGTTTTTGGAAAAGAACATTGCTATCAATTTTTGGTTTTCTTTGATTTTTGTCCAGTTCCAATCTTTATCATACCATCCACTCATTTCTTCTTCTTCTAAATTTAAGTTAGTATAACATGGGGAGATTAAGATTGATCCGAAGATTTTATTGTCTTCAGCGAACCTCATAGCGGCCGTGGCTCCGGACGAAAACCCGACAATTAATGTTTTTTCGTCTGCTTTTAATTTGTCTTTTAGAAATGGAAGCCAATATTTTGCACGGGCTAATTTTGGATCGGGAAAAGTTTCAAAGACATTTTCTATGCCTGACTTATCAAGTTTTTCTTTTAACCATCCTGCCCACAACGAAGACCAATGAGTTGCTCCATTTCCGTGTATAAATATAACTTTTAAATTTTTCATTTTAGATTTCAAATATCTTTCCCTTTCTGCTCACATTAACTACTCTTGTTTTTCCAATTTTGTCTTCAACTCCTGCAGCTTCATGAATATGTGCGCAAAGAGCTAAATCTGGTTTGAATTTTTTTATTGCCTTAGTTATTGCATCGCTTCCTTCAAATCCTGAGAATTCTGATTTTGTTCCTGATGGATGCATGTGTGTGACCATTATTTTTCTATCTATTCCTTTTAATCCAGAGTGAGCTCTTTCTAATGTATTAAATAAATCTTTTTCAGTTATTACTCCTGGAAAACCTGGCATGTTTTCTGCTCCACCCGCACCAAAAATTCCGACGTCATTTTTTACAAAAGAGTAACCATGTATGTTTTTTGTTGGAGAATATATTTCTGCTAAAAAATCAGCCGTTTCGAAAGGTTCATGATTCCCGGGAATTAATAGTACTTGCTTTTTTGCATCAATGAATGGTTTTATTATTTCTTTAGCTTCTGTATCTAGAAAAATTAAATCTCCTGCTAAAATTACTAAATCAACGTTTTCGTTTTTTGCTTTTTCTGCTAGTCTTTTGATTAGTCTTGAATCTCCATGAATGTCTCCTACTGCAAGTATTTTTGTTTTTTTACGTTCTTGATTCATATGAGAAAGTGGTTTGGTTGTTTAATAAATATTTTGAATTTTCACTCAAGTGGCGAGTGAATGTATAGCTTTCAAAACATTTAAAAGGACAATGTTGTCTGGATATATAGTTTAAAATATCTAAAATGAAAGACAACTTTGACATCTTTTTTAGGAGAAAGCCAGCATTGATACTGGTATCTTTGAAAAAGAATACAAGGATGAGGTATGGTAGTATTCTTGCGAAAGAAGTGGATTGTACATACAGTCACGCTGTGAAAATACTGCAAACTTTAGAGATTCTCGGTTTAGTTGATTTTGAAAAAAGAGGGCGAATTAAGGTGATTCAACTTACAAAGAAAGGCCGAGAGGTTGCTGACGCAATTGAGAACATTCAGAAACTTATCAAATAGTTTTTACCTCGCCCATGCATTCTTGTTCGAATAAACGATAGTATGCCATTTAGTATAGAAAGCTATAAAAGTTCCGTATTCTTTTTTGATTTATGCAATTGACAAGTGAAGCTTTTATGAATAATGGGAACCTTCCTGATAAATATACTTGTGATGGGGAAAATGTTAGTCCACCTTTAGAGATTTTGCAGGTTCCTGAAGGATCAAAAAGTTTGGTTTTGATTATGGAGGATCCAGATTCTGTCAAATCTACTGGAAAAATTTGGGATCATTGGGTTTTGTTTAATATTCCAACAGATGTTACTGAAATTGAAGAAGATACTGATATTGGTGTTAAGGGAATTAATAGTTTTGAGAATAATGGTTATGGTGGCGCTTGTCCTGTTTCTGGAGAACATAGTTATCTTTTTAGGTTATATGCCTTAGATATCGAATTAGATTTGAAGGAAGGAGCTTCTAAGGAAGA
>CAZJVQ010000083.1:0-2168 GCA_964549605.1 Candidatus Woesearchaeota archaeon
ATCGTCCAAGACATCGTTTGATTGAAGGGGCCCATGAAGGGTCAGCAGCAAGGTCAATCACTTCAATAACTGGGCCAATAATCCCTAGAGTATTGTTTTTTAAAATGGATTTTTTGAATAATGCAGCATCCCTAGCCAGATTTTTTTCCCAAGTAGTCATTCCTCTCTTTGGATCTATCGTATCGAATTTTTGTTGTTGTGATCGTTTTGCTTGCTCTAGTTGCATTTCAACATTTTTTCTTTCCCCTTTCAATTGAGAAATACGATTTTCTAATCCTTTTAATTCGTTATTAACCTGTTTAAGTTCATTTTCAAAATCTTTCAAATCTTTACCTGAAATTTGACTAAGTTTGTTTTCAATTGATTCTAATTTAATTCCAACTTTTTTTTTCTCTGATAAAAGTGTATTTTTTCGATGTTCTATGGCTGTTTTTTCTCCAATAGCCTTACTTAGATCATTATTTAAATTTTGACTCCGTTGTTTTAGACTGTCTCTGGTTAATGTTAAACCGGATATTCTTTTACTGGTGTCCTCCCTTTGCATTTTAATACTGTCTAGATAAGCTACTTTTTGATTTTTAGAATTTTCAATTTCTGCAGTCGCGCCTTCTATTTGACCAACCCTAGACCAAGCCAGCTCTAATTTTAAGAATTCTAGACGTTGTGTTAACCTGCTTTGTTCTTTCAAAGTTTCAAGTGCTTTTTTCATTGATTCTAGATTTGCCTCTTTTAAAAGCAAGGTCTTTTCTAAAGGGTCAATTTCTTTTTCAATTTCTCTCAGTTCAATTTCAAGTTCACCAAGTTTGGAATAATACTCTTGCTTACCCACTGCTTCTAATAGTGTCTCTAATTTTTTTCTATCACTTTCTCTTGTAAAATTTGTGACTGTATCCTCTGATGTAAAGGAGAGCTTACTTGAAGGATTCATACCTGCCAATGTTGCGATCTCTCTACAAACAGTTTGAGTAACTTTAAATCCCTTAATAGATTTTTTTTGATTAATTGCATAATTAATGCCCTTTGGGGTTAGCTCACATGAAAGACTAAATTGTTCTTGATTGATTTCTTCCATGATTTTTTCATTATGATGAACTATTCTCATTTCCCCATTAATTTTAGGATTTTTAATAATTAATTCAATATTGCTCTTTTTATCCCAAGAGCCAATAAATTTTCGATACCCGGCACCTTTTATTCTATTTGATGCATAACCCAGTGCCAGTAAGATAGTCTCAATAATCTGTGTTTTACCAGACCCGTTAGCTCCAACAAATATCAGGACTGGTTTCTCTGGAAATTTAATTGTAGTGTCCCGATGAAGCCCAAAATTACTAATTGATAATTGCTCAATCAATACAGACATTTTGCTTCCCCTTAAAAATTGGTATTTTAGAATTCTCTAAAATAAACCAAACACAATTCTAATGTGACAATGATTAATACCTAGACTATTATTTAGATAAAGTGTTATTAAATCACGTCATGTTTTATCAATTCTTTAACGCTTACAACTTTTGATGATTTTACTAGTACATTAATATTTGCTTTAATCAAGTATCGTCCCATCCTAATGTCGATTAATATTATGGAACAAATTATTAAAGTTAACATAACCGTTTTTGCAACCGTACATACACCAAAATAATAGGAATATAGAATCCAATCCAATTCCAATCTGCTTCACTAGTAATGCCAATATTTGTAATTTCTGCATTTGGTGAGCCAAATCCGTAATTATCAAAACCTCGAATACTTAGTAAGTAATTCCCATTCTCCAGGATATAAATTCCATAAAACAAATAAAGGTTATTAATTGGTCTTCTTAATGTTCTTTCTAGGTTATGCTGCTCTGAATTGATAATTTCTGAATGTCCACTATTTTTAATAACAACAGAGTATTTCTCGTGAAAGCCGAATAAAATAACAAGGATTTTAACGTCTTCATTAGTTACCAATTTATTATGAGTAATAGGCTTTCTGATGAAGAAAGACGGAGTTTTTATCAGGGTGAAAAGCGTAGGATTTCAGGAAGATGGGAACGAATCCAGTGGATAATTACTAAAGAACGAAAGAAAAATATTGCTAGAGGTAGGCTCGAATCCCTTTCGATGGAACTGTATAAAAATGCAGTCTGGTCGTATATTCATACGCTTTATCGTTCTACTCAA
>CAZJVQ010000084.1:0-2160 GCA_964549605.1 Candidatus Woesearchaeota archaeon
TATCGGTTGAATCCAAAATGATCTGGGCGTGGGCTAACGTTATTAAGCCGGCTAATGTTATTGATAATAATATTTTTTTCATGGTTTTTTATCTGTAAACATGGTCATGGTGCTTAAATCTGTGGAATATAATTATATTATCCATAATTTCAAAAAGAAGCACATAAGATCCGATATGAACACTTCTTTTTCCTCTTAGTTTGTATCTTTTAGGAGGAAAACGCTCTGGATTTTCAAGTACCTGATCTATTTTCTTATTTAGTCTATCTAATAATACCTTATCTTTTTTGATAACCTTAACATCTTTAAGGAAAGGTTTTGTATATCTTTCCGTGTATCTCATCGCTATTTATAGGGAATCAAAAAGCTTTTTTCTTTCTTTTTTACTCTTTACTTCTTTATATTCACCTTTTTTATATGCTTCTTCGCTTTCTCTGACTTCTGCTACAAACGTTTTTGAAAAGTTCTCTTCAAACTCCATATCCACTATTCTTTCGCATTTAATTAGGTATTCGTACCTTTTCTTAGTGATACATACGGTTTGCATATTTTTATCTTGTTATTTTTTTGTCATTTTCTTTTATTTAAAAGATTTGCAAATTTACAAAAAAAATAATTATGTTTACATATTAATATATTTCAGTACTTTTTACAAGTCGCTCCTACGGAGCTTAGTGTTATTGGTTTTAATTTTCTACAAATAGGTTGTCCCGAGTACTCGGGGCTTAATATTATTGGTTTTTTATTTTCTATAAAAGTCCCGGAGGGACGACCTGTTTGTAGTAGAAGAAGATTTCAATATAATAAACAAGCTCCGTAGGAGCGACCTGTTATACTCCTTTATTTGTAAAGGTTTTGTCAATAAAAAAAGTAAAACTAACAATGGCAGCCAGATTTGTTTTTTCTATATTTTTTTCTTTTTCCTTTTTTCTTTTTAATGATCTTTCCTCCGCTCAAAACGTTGATGATACATCAGCCATTACTTCTTACGAAAACATTCCGAAAGAGGACGCTTTAAAGAAAGCCGATTACTACTTTTCAAAAGGCGACTCGTTTTATTACCAATCACCTGACAGTGCAATTTTCTACTACGAAAAAGCAGGTGTGATCTATGAAAAATTAAATGATTGGAAAAGTTTTGTGCAATGTTATCTTTATATAGGCGCTTTTTATAGAATAAAATGGGAAAACAAAACAGCAATGAGTTATTTGAATAAAGCGCTTGAAATAGTAAAAAACAAATTAGGCAATGACCATGAATTAATTGCTCATATCTATAATGTCATAGGAGGCGTTTACGTCAACATAAATGATTACAACAAGGCGCTTGAATTTTTCAAAAGGTCATTATCCATAAGAATAGAATATCTTGGAGAGCAAAATAAGCAAGTAGCTGCAAATTATAATAATATCGGGTCAATTTATTTCTTTCAGGGAGATTATGGCAGGGCATTGGATTTTTTTGAAAAATCTTTAAGGATACGCATTAAAGAGGTTGGCCAATGGCACAAATCTGTGGCAGGCAGCTATAATAATATTGCTGAAGTTTACAGTAAAACGGGCGATTTTAAAAAAGCGCTGGAATATAATGAGAAAGCTTTATCTATACGGTTAAAAGTGTTAGGTAAAAATAATATTTATACGGCTTACAGTTATTTTAACCTTGGGGTTATTTATCTGAATACGGGCGAATACGATAAAGCGCTTGAATTTCACAATAAATCCCTGGCAATTGATATTATGAATTTTGGTGATGAGCACTTCAATGTTGCCTGGGATAATCTTTATATTGCAAATGTTTATGCTGCAAAAGGAGCTGTTCTGCATAGGGGTTCAAAATTTTTAACCCCTGCGAAGAACGCCACGCCTATCGGGTGGTCACCCGATAGGGTGAAATTTTTTACAAAAGCACTATATCTTTATAATAAAACCCTGAAAATAATGCTTAAAACGGTGGGGCAAAATCATTCATTAGTGGCAGAGACTTATTGTGGGCTTGGAAATGTATATCTAAAACAAAATGATTTTAATAAAGCCCTTTATTATTATCAAAGATTCATTATAAGTTTACTCACTAAATTCAACGAGAAGTGTATTTACATAAACCCTGTATTAAAAATGTCGTCTAAAAAGAAATCAGATATTATTTCAAAAGTACAT
>CAZJVQ010000085.1:0-2159 GCA_964549605.1 Candidatus Woesearchaeota archaeon
ATCCAGAATATTATAACATTCTACAATATCAAGATAATTCTTGAGAAATATATGGGTATAAGGTATTCCATAGTCTTCTAACTGTTTTTTAACATATCCTCTTGCTGGTCCAGTAAGAAAAATATGAATTCCATAATCTTTACTCAATTTGTTTACAACTTGACAGAAAATGTCAGGACCTTTCACTAATTTTGGTTTTAATCCTTCACTCCACCCTACACTATCCTTCTGAAATGACCCAATAATAATTTTATTCTTGGGTATATTATATTTCTCTTTTAGTGAGTTCTTTTTTTTATCATTAAATATTTTAAAGTGGGAAATATCAACACCCAATGGTATTATTATTATTTTATTTTCGTCAAAACCATATTTTTTTAATTGTTTTGCTGTAATATTGTTTGAAGTATGTATATAATCAACCAAATTATTTATAATCGGAATAAACTTAACCCTTTTATCTCTAGGGTTGATGTGGAACCAAGTTAGCACAATTTTATTAGATTTATGGGATTTAATTATTCTATTCTTGAGTATTAGACAATTAATTGAACCAAAATGCATTATTTTTTTTTTAAATATCTGTGGAGTTGTAATTTCAGCATTTATTAGGTTTAAATTCTTTAAATTTTCAATTATATTTTTTCCAACCCATTCAATTGCCCAACTACCTTCTTCGACGACATAAATCACTTTTGGGTTAATTCCAAGAAAAAATCTCTTCAGTTTAAATAAATAGAAACTTTTATACTTTTTTAAAATATAATCTAGACAATACAATATGATTCGTAGATATTGGTATAGAATCTGATTCATTTTAATATTTATTTTCAATTTAGTTAGTATATTTATCTATTGAAATAATATTAAGGTTTTAATTAATATTTTTAATTACTATTAATACACTATACCATAATAAACAATTAATAGAAGAAGTGGGGCAGAATAGTAACAAAATTTTATTCATATGTTCTTATGTTTTTTCATATATCGAAGACCTTCTTCAAATTTATAAATTTTTAACTCATCACCTAAAAGATTTTTATTCCATCCATATAAAACAGCAGTCCTACAAATAAGATAATCTATCTCAGAATCAATAATTTGTTCTTCAGCTTCGAATTTTGTTTTGGCATAGTGACTTAAAGGATTTGGGGGATCGAATTCGGAGTAATAAGATCCTATTTCTTTAGTTCCATCAAAAATAAAATCACTAGATATAAATATTAGCTTGCTTTTTATTTTCTTACTTGCTTTAATAACATTTTTGGGACCTTCTACATTAACCTTTGTAGCAATACTTTTATCAATTTCACACTGATCGACGTGTGTCAATGCCGCTGTTAAAATAATAACATCTGGAGATATTTTCGCAATAGTTTTAGATGTAATTGTTGAATCAGTTATATCTATATGATAAAAGGGTATGCTGCTCATAACTCTTGAATTTTCTAAATCAGCAGCATAAAATAATAAGTTTTGATGTAATGATTCTTTCGAATTTTTAAGATTAAGAATATTAGATCCTAAAAATCCATTTGCTCCTATTAATAGGACTTTTTTACCGTTTTTATCTGTTTTTATATTGTTTTTCATAAAAAGTTAGATATTCCTTGTTAATTACATTAATTAGCCAATCTTCATTATGAATATACCATTCAGTAGTCAATTTTAATCCTTCCTCGAGCTTAACTTCAGGCTTCCAATTTAATTCTTTTTTAATTTTCTCATGGTTCATAGCATATCTTAAATCATGGCCAGGACGATCTTTTACAAAAGTTATGAGAGATTCTGGAAGATCAAGGATTTTTAATATTTTTTTAACTAAATCGATATTTTTGATTTCTGAATCACCCCCAAGATTATAGATTTCACCAACTCTTCCTTCTAAAAATACATTTAAAATCCCTTTACAATGGTCAACTACATAAATCCAATCTCTAATATTAATTCCGTCTCCATAAATTGGAAGTTCTTTAGAATTCAACGCATTATGAATCATTAATGGAATGAGTTTTTCAGGAAATTGATAAGGTCCATAATTATTAGAACATCGGGTAATAGCTACAGGGAAATTATAAGTTTTATAATATGAATTTATTAATAGATCAGCTGAAGCTTTGCTTGCAGCGTATGGACTATTAGGAGATAAAGGAGTT
>CAZJVQ010000086.1:0-2150 GCA_964549605.1 Candidatus Woesearchaeota archaeon
GGACAATCTAAAAATGTCTATAATAGAATTTCTTTTCATAGAAAGAACAATAAGAAATCTTACTATTGTAAAATTTTTCCATTAGATAAATCAAGAAGATATAGAATTGCAATAAAATATTTATTATTAGATTTTTATAATTTTCCAGATTCATTTAATAAAACTAAAGGTTATTCCAAATGACGTGTTATGTTGATAAAACGACAAGTTTATAAATAACCTTTTGTTAATAATTTAAAATGGTGTCGCAAAAGAAGAGGAAAAAACAATATAATTTCAGAGGATCTTATTATCCTATTTCATTATTAGCTATTGTTTATGGAACAGCTAATATTATTGGGTGGAAATCTTGGCTATTAGATTTATACGGAGTATTAATTCTTGTATTAGGAGTTGCATTAAATGTTATTTTATATTTTAATCATAAAAAAATAAAATGAAAAAATCAAGAAAAATAAAATGATTAATAAGAATTTCCAACAAGATTTACAGAACATGATAAAAGATAAATTAATTTATTTAGATAATAAAGGTGAAATGCAATTAACCGAAAAAGGGTGGGAACGTTCGGAAAAACTTTTGATAAAACCAGAACACAAAGAATATATGAAACAAGTGGTCAAACATTTTACAGGAAATATTCCAAGTAAAGAAACAGTAAACATTAAAGATATTGAAGATGAAATAGATATGATTGATAATACAAAACTTTCTATTTATGAAAGATTTGGAATTTCTGAAAACGATGATTTAAAGAATTATCAATTATTTTATAAGTTAACTGAAACAATAGCGAATGATTCTTCAAATAAAAATAAAGATGGTTTTGAAGGTATGCTTTCTATATTGAGTGAATCTAAATATTTTGAAGTTCCAGATAACATAAATTTACTTTTACAAAATACTTCTAATGAAATAAAGAAAATTAGATTGCCTTTTTTTTATGTTTTTCTTGATACTAAATTAGTTGTTTATGATAAAACTTTTTATTGTTTGCAGATTCAAGACAGAACTCAATTAAGAGAGATTGCCATTCAAAAAAAATTAGATGTAAAAGATATTCCAGAAGGAATTGATATATTGACTTTTTGGGAAACTCCTGAAGGAGTTGGTTGGAATAAAATTGAACTTTATGAAAAAGATAGAAATAAATATCATAAGAGAATATGTTTTAAATTTTGTTGATTTTGTTAATAATGAAGAAGTTAAATTAATGTTTAGGGAAAGAACAGAAAAAAATACCCAAAGAAGAATACAAAAAGGGAGAATCCCACTTCCTTCATTCAATAAAATATATTTGGTTGGTTATTTAGCAAAGTATCTTAATAAATTAGAAACACAAGAGTTAGGAACAAGATTTACACATAGATTTTGGGTAAGAGGTCATTATAGAAGATTTTTAGATAAAAAGAAATATAAGAAACTTTATGAACAATACAAGAAAGGGGAATTGAAAAATTTTGAGGGCAAAAAATATAACATTGAAAAGGGTTTTTTGAAAATTTGGGTTTTGCCTTATATCAAAGGAGAAGGAATGTTAATTGAAAAGAGGTATAAATTAGAATGAGATATGCAAAAGAAATTCCTCAATTGATTCAAGATAACACAATTAGTAAAAGTAAAGAAGATAAGAAACTAGCAACATTTATTTTTAGTTTGTTTAAATATAGTCCAGAATCTATGTCAAAGAAGAAAGATAAAGATTACCAAAAATGGTTTAAGAATCTAAGGACAGGTGGAGTAATAACAAAAGATTTTAAGATAAAAGTTGGAGATGACTTTGAGGAGAATAGTGGAATTATATTTATTTTATTTATGAGTTGTGCTAAAGGATATATAAAACAAGTTTCAGAGAGCAAAAAATGAAAAAGTCTCGTAAGATTCCAAAAGCAGTAAGACCAGAAGAATTTAGATTACTAATTAAGAAAATTCCTAAAAGTGATTTAATTGCTAGAGTAGGTTTTCTTCTAGCTTATGCAAGTGGATTAAGAGTTAGTGAAGTATTGAGATGTAAGAAAGAACATTTTAAAGGAAACTCAATCTTTATTCCTGAATCAAAATATGGTGTTGAAAGAATTGTTCCAAAACCTAAAGGTTGGAAAGATATTTTCTATAAAGAACTTCCACTAAAAAGAACTGTAAGGACATTA
>CAZJVQ010000087.1:0-1193 GCA_964549605.1 Candidatus Woesearchaeota archaeon
TTATCTTTCTTAATTCAGTTAAAGCAACATACCTCTTTTTTTTCAGATTCTTAGCCCTTGTGAATCCTAATAACAAGAAATCAGATTCGTGCCTCAAAATAAATGCAACCCATATATTTTTCCTAAATTGGAGTTTCCTACTCTTTTCTTCGGTAAAATCAAATCTTCCAGACCTGTAATGTTCTACACTTCTTTTCCCATCTTTCACAGAAATCTGGCAGCTTTTTACTTCAACTTTATATTTTTTGTTTACAAGAAAATCAAACCAACTATCAACAAATTCTGATTCTATTCCAAATTTATTAAGAATAGATTTAAAGTAATTCTCTGCATTCATTCCGTAATGTTTTGATTGCTCATGGCTTTTCATATAAACAACACCTCTTCTTCATTTTCATAAGGTAAAAGATATTTTTCTCTTTCTTCACATTCATCTCCATAATTTGCAAGAGCATTTATGGTAAGGTATATTCCAGTTCCTACAAGAAACATCTTTGTTCCGAATTTTAGAATATTTTTATTTAAGATTTGTTCAAGTTTCATTTTTTATTTCACAGCCCCGCAAGTGTTTTTTAGTCATTTTTCAGGTTTTAGGGGTTATTACTGAAGAAATTTCCTCACCAGAAGCCCCAGAATCGTTTATTTTTTGTAAGTTGATGTTTGACTCAGCCTCTTTTACAGGGATTAATAAATTCAATGAGCTTCTGTGCTGCCTTAATTCTTGTAATTCTTTTTCATATCCTACAATCAGATGTGGGCTAACTCTCGCTTTTTTTGATTCTTCTATTGTCTGTTTTAATTTTCCAATTCTTTTTTTTAAATTAGGCATTATCATTTTGTCATTTCCTCAACCGCATCCTTTTTTAACTTTCTATGAAAATATTTTCCCTCTTTTGTTATCTCTAATCTCCTGCAATTTGAACAATACCAAACAAACCAACCACCATCCAAACTCATCATGCCTTCACCACAACTTGGACATTCATCAAAACTACACATTTTTGATTTCCTCCACTAATTCTTCAGCATTAAGATCAGAATTAAGTTTGGCAGCCTTGTTTGGATATTTGATTTTCAAAAGTCTAAGTTCATCTTCTTGCTTCTGAATTATTTCTATATTCTTTTCATAACTTTCAGTGATTTTTTTGAGCTGCTCTATTGTTAAATTTTCAAAGTTGAGTGTCATATTTCCA
>CAZJVQ010000087.1:1203-2140 GCA_964549605.1 Candidatus Woesearchaeota archaeon
ATCATAGAACCATTTCTGTTTATCAATTGAAGAGAATTGAGTTTGTAGATAGAATTATTAAATCCCCCACTTGTAGAGGAATATCCTGTTTGTTCACCAAGATCTTCTTTTGAAAATTCCTGTTCTGGATTCTCAAACAAAAATTTAAATATTTCTCTAGGACATTTTGCTAATCTGTTCATCCATAGCTCCACAGAAAACTCTCCTGTGGTCTCTGTAGCAAATTCTGGATTAGATTCTCCTAAGGATATCATATTTCCTTGTTTTGCTATAAGCCCTCTGGCATTCAGATTATAAATCGCATTATTGAATCCACCTGATTTTGGGGAGTATCCTGTGAGAGCTCCCAATTGCATCTTAGTAAATTCTCTATCTGGATTGTTAAACAAGAATGAGTAAATCTTTCTCGGACAAAGACCTAACTTAATGTCATTGTCAATGTCAATGTCATCAGAAATGTTATTATTAATGTTACTTTTTGTTACTTTTTGTAACGGGGTATCTATGGATATCCTTTGCTTAATAGGAGGTTGGAATTTAATAGGAGGTTGAGACTTAATGTTTTCTAAATTTAATTTAGGAACAAAAGCTCCTACAATCTTTCCAATATCAGAGAATTTCTTTTCAAGGATCCTGTAGTTTTTTGCTAATTCTTGGAACTGCCTTTTAGAATTATTCTCTGCTTCCCTGTATCCTTGATCCTTGGCCCTCTGTAAAGCTCTTTCATCAGCAACAGGTTTTGGTTGAGATATCTTTAAAGATCTTACTTCTTTCTTCAACTCATTTATCTTATTTTGAAAATCCTTTTTTGTTTTGAGCTCTGCTTCAGCTTCTTTTGGTAGATCAATAACATCCTTTAGAAGTTTCTTTATATTGTCTGGTGTTTTAGATGCTTTCAATATGCTCTTCCCTGGTTCTGGATGTGTTGTTTTGACAT
>CAZJVQ010000088.1:0-2119 GCA_964549605.1 Candidatus Woesearchaeota archaeon
CTCAATCGTCTTTTGGGTATAATCCAATTATGGGTGTTGCGGGTTATAATGATCGCAACAACTATGGATTTAATCTAACAGGTTTAACTTTATTGACAAATGATTGCAATGAATTAAGAGTGCTCCAAGCAGATATTATAGTGCAACCTTTTAAAATTATAAATGATGGTGGAAAAGCATTAGGTGATGGTAAGGGGTGGTGTTCCATAGCATTTAACCATTCTGGAAGTGGAAATTATACTAATTTAAATTTTTATGTTTATTATGGTAACTCTTTTGCTACAAATCCTAATTATTACTACCCAATACTAAAAAACGGGGGATTTGAAAGTCAGGAAGGCCATTATGACGCCAATTCTGCTAAAATACCATCAAATTGGAATTTATCTTGTGGAGTAAGTCAATATACTGGTTGTGGATACAATCAATTTGGAGGCATTATTTCAGGAGATACATACTGTGGTAGGGGTGGATTGTATGGTGAAGGATATTATTACAATTTAAGACAGTATTCTGGAAGCGGTTCTAATGCATATATAGAACAAGTACTTGATGAGGCTATAATTCAGCCCACCTATTTAAATATTACTTATAGAATTCAAGAGGATGGTGCTACTACAACCACTTCAATAATTTATTTTTACTATGAGAATGGCACAGAAATCAAAGAAGAAATTCTGCCTGAAATTTTTTCATGGTCAGAAAAAAGTTTAGTAGTTCCAAATTTAACTAAAAAAATAAAGATATATTTTAATAACCCCTCAAGTTCTTGGGGTGCAAGTTTATGTTTAGATAGAATTAAGTTTTTAGACCCTTCAGGTAGTTTGTTATCTTACGATGCTGGGCTTAATACTTCTTATATTTTGGGAGAACAGATAAATTTATCACAATCTCCAATAGCCCTCCAAAACGCAACATATGAAAATGTTAATATAACTAATAATCTAATTGTTGGAAATGAGGTTTCTGCTTTAGGAGGATTCTTTGCTTATTTGGGTAGTTCTGTTTCAAGAGTTGTTAAAGGATGGTTTACAGAAGTTGATGTAATTATTCTAACAGCTTCTATCATAAATAGTAGTAAAATTAATACAGGGGAAATAACAGCAACAAATATTACAGGTATTAATTTGGCAAAATTGAACTCTGTTAGTAAAGCAATAGTGGGATGTACAAATATCACAGAAGGAACCATAATCTATGATATTGATGATAAAACATTTTATGGTTGTGTAGATAAGGGTCGTAATGGCAAATATAAATGGAAATCATTGATTTAAAAATGATGGGGATTTTTAGAAATTATTTTTTTACTCTTAATTCATATTCTATTTCTGCAACTGGAAATATCCAAGCAAAAAATCTACAATAAAATCTATGATTCAAATTGACTATGGGATCGATAATTTTATTTAATATCTTTGATTGACCTATCCCAAAATGTAATTTTACTTTTTCAACTTTAAAATTTATATTGGTTTTTTTACTTCATGTGAGTAATTATTTTTCCCTTCAAAATGGCTGAATGTAAAAGGGGTAAAGAACCTTACATGGGTAGGATCGTTGAATTGACCCCAAGAAAAATAAAAAGGTGTTTTTATTTTTATAATAGCTTTATTTTTACAGATTCTATGTATCTCATGCATTAAAGGAATAAAATTATGTATATGTTCTAGGACATGATATGCAAGAATTTCATCTATGGAATTATCTTTAAAAGGAAGAGGAATTTTTTCTAAATCCCATATCTTATCTGGCTTTATGCTTTTAGATGAATCTACATTTACATATCCTTTTCTTTTGTCATTTCCACAACCAAAATTTATTTTCATTCCAATATCCCCACAATTTTTTTACTTACTCCCACGTTACCATATGGATTTTTAAAATCTCTTATTTTAAATTTTGGACTTAAAAATTCATTAATCTTTTCTTTTGTTTTTTTAATCTTTAATTCAGATAAGAATTGAAAATTTGTTTCTAATCCTTCTTGCCTTTCTGTAGCATTTCTCAAAATTATACAGGGTTTTTTAAAGATCAGACTTTCTTCTTGTATTGAGCCACCATCACATATTATTAAAGAGCATTTTTTTAATTGGTGGATAAAAGAGGGATAATCCAA
>CAZJVQ010000089.1:0-2115 GCA_964549605.1 Candidatus Woesearchaeota archaeon
TTAAATTATCTAAAAAATTTGTATTCTTTGGGAGAGACACGATCTCATTCAAGAAATCTAGAAAGCCTCCGTAATAATCGTACAACATTTCAGAGTCTTCCTTAGTTAGACTAATTGATGGAGACCTTATTACATCTCTTAATAGATTGAATTCCTCCCCTAATATCGACTCTCCCTCAAGGAGCCTTCTAATTTCGTTAATTTTATCTAGTTCATTCACTTATAGTTACCCTCCAATAAACATTTGTCTACATCTCATCCAGTGGTTTATGTTCAAACATAAATTGACCTTGAAACCAGACTGTTATTACCGTAGGGATCATATACTCCAATTTCTAATAAATAATTTCTCACTGGTAAAATCCCATTACTTATAATAACGCCGTTATTATCGATATTAAAAGCGACTAAGTCACTTATCCAATAGGTACTAATTCCGGAATAATCAGAAGCATTGATATTGTAATGGAGAAGATTTCCAAATTCAATCGTTTGGTCTGATGGGCCTTGTGTCCATAGTGGAACATCTAAAACGGTGGTATAGTACTAAAGAGACTTTTTTATCTTCTTCTATAATAATTTTTAATGATACTATCAATTATTTTAACCTTCATTCTTGAATATTTTTACAACGTATCTTATAAAACCTAATACTATCTTGATTTTATGTATAGATCATATTCTTTTTTCTTTAAATATTCAAATTATAACTTGTTATTATGTTAGAAAATGACCTAATCTGTAAAATTTTATTTCGAAGTGTAGAAATGGGAATGACGAGATGGATCTATGGGGTAGTGGATAAAGAGCAGTTATTCTCATCTGTGAATAGCTTTATTGAAGTTAAGAATTATGGCAATAAAGTAATTGCAAAGACAGATATTGAAAGATTAGTAATTTGTAAGGAATATGAGAGTGTGGTTATTGATAAAAACAGCCTTGCGATTATTCGACCCATGGCGATGGAAACTTAAGTCATGGTGAATCCCTAAATTTTGACTTTTCTGATTTCATGATCGATCCTATTAATGAAATTCGAATTAGTTAAATTCCGGCAATAATAGAAATTAGCTATTAGTCAAATCCGAGGAGAAAAAAGTGGAGGGTAAAAAATGGTCGATATATAATACTTGGGAATCTTAAGTTCCCTCTGAATCTTTAAATATTTTAATGTCCAATATTTATCTGAATGAAAATGAAAAGATTAAAAACTAAAAGTGGAATATTCCTTTTCCTCGCTATTGTGTTGATGATTCCTAAAGTCTATGCAACTCCAGTTAATACTACTGTGTTTTTGAATGTTGCCCAAATGAGCCCGATTTATAATATGCCCGTCTCAGAGGGAGGTACTGTGCTATGGAGCTTTTCCACATATAATGATTCTTTTATTGTAACGGCAGTAGGGGGAGGTGTTGGGACAGTGGTTAGCGTAGGTATGACATCTGATTCAGGTTCAGTAGTAGCAATTGCAACTGGTAACATCGCGTTTACTTTTATGAACTTAGGTACAAATAGTGGATATATTGATATTACTATTCGCATTAAAGCCGAAAACTCCATTGAAGGATACACCTATATTACTTTCTTCATAATATCCTTTACTATTATAGCCCTAGTTTTAATAAAAAAAAGAATATCAGAAATAGGTAAATTAAGATTATTATAATAGTTAATTATTGACAAGTGGTTTCGTAAAAATAATCTATATTCATAACATTTAATTCAAATTATCTAATCTTATTTGAAATCCCGCTCCAAATTATCAATTGTATCAAATCCAATCAAAACACCTTGATTTATTAGGACTATTTTATCATATACTTCTCTTAGCTCAGTTAATAAATGAGATGATAAAAGAATAGTTTTCCCTTCATTTTGAAGCAATTTAAGATATTCTCTTATTTTAATACGAGCATTTGTATCTAAACCCGTTTGAGGCTCATCAAGAATAATTAGCTCTGGGTCGTGAATTATCGCAATCATAAAACCCAATTTCTGTATCATTCCTTTTGAAAAAGTTTTGTACTTTTATCTGGTATTGAAGATATAAAATGTGGTTCTTTGAATATATTATTATAACTAAATAAAAGATTATTGCTAATCCAATAACACTCT
>CAZJVQ010000090.1:0-2102 GCA_964549605.1 Candidatus Woesearchaeota archaeon
TAAGAACATTGATTTCCATAATAAGAATTCTTCGAATTAGTTTATAAAGATTTTGGATTATAAAAAATTAGCTTTTAGGGTTGGAGAGACTTAGTGTATGAGTTATTTTTCTCCAAAATAAATACCATAGCCCTCTTGATTTACAATTGTCTCAATTTCTCTTTTTGTTATATTACCAATAGTTTTTTCTCTTAGTTTAAGATTAACTCTCCCAAATCGAGTGAATCCTACATTCCTTAATATCTCAAGCATTTCTTCTTCAGAATAACATTCAATTTTCTTAATTCCACTTGCTCCTCTAATAATTTCTTCTTGATTTTCAGTATAATTCAAAGAACAATGAGCATTTGTTATATACATACATTCAGGAAATATATTGAATATGTTTGTTACTAATTCTATATAATTTTTTTTAGATAGATACGATTGAATTCCCTCATTTACCACTACAGTTCTTTTTCTTACATCAACCTCTTTTGTTAATTTTTCTCTAAATTCTGTATCATTTACATTTAGTAAAATAAGTTTATGTTTTCCATCAAAATTGGTTTTTAATTCTTTTCTTGCTCTTTGTAGTATTTCCTGTTTAAGTTCTAAAATCTCTGGCTCTTTTATTGTTTCAGTAACATCCAAATTATAATCTATCCATAATCTTAATCCTAATTCACTGTAACCTGAGCCAATATCAACTGCTTGGCTGGGTTTATATTCTTCTATTAAGTCAAGAAAAGTATCCCTTCTTGCAGGAACATAAACTGCTTTCTCTATTGCATGAGAATCTTCTGAATCAAGTAGATATTTTTCTATTTTTCTAGATTTATTATATCCCATAAAAAAGTGGGCAAAAGGCATTCCAAAAAAAGTCCTTACCATTGCTACTGCATCTGCCATTTGTTGGTCTTCTTTAAAGTCCATTTTAATTCCTCAAATATTTTAGTAATGTAGAATAAACTGCTGCTGTGGTAAAAAATCTATTATCATCTTTATAAACACTATTTTCATGTGGGATTTCTATATTCCATTTTTTTATTTGAGAAGGATTTGCAATATCATATCTTGGAATTCTAAAAATGAAGTCTGGTCCAAAACTTCCATCAGAATTTTGAGTATCTATTAACATATTCATTTCTATTTCTAATAATTCGGGTATGAATTTTTCATTTATTTGATATCTACTTGCTAATCCATATATCTTGATATTATTTATTGATAACGCTCCCAATGAAAGGGCTGCATAAAAAGGACTATATTTTTTTGAAAAATCATTTACCCAACCAAGGTTTCTTCTTTTATCAGTTAAATATTCCAATGCACATTTAACATTTTTCTTATAATTAGGGAATTCCCCTAAACTATCAATTGCTTCTGATGTAATATATTCTCTAGAACTCCACCAGTAAGGTTCCCAAGAACCATCTTCTTTTTGGTTAGAAGCAATAAAATTCAAGGCTTTCTTAATTTCATCTCTTTCATATCCAATTTTGATTAAAGTATTAACTGCAGAAGCAGTGGATTCTATGTTTGGAGAACACCACCCATCTAAACTTAATGCTTTTACATATTGTTGGAGATTGTCTTCCCTATATGTAGAAAATCCTCCATTTTCCCTGTTCTGGTGTTTTAATAAAAATTCTATTCCTTCCTCTATTGTTTCCTGAGTACCTTGGAAATTATGTAAGAACGATAAACAATTCGCAGTTGTATCTGAATCCGAAACAGCCGTATGATTATATGCCCATCCCCCGTCTTTCCTTTGATTAAATATTATTTTATCTTTAATAGGTGCTAATCTTTCAAGGTTTTTTGAGTTTTCAGCAAGATGTCTAGCAACATAACTGGTAGTCCAGCTTGTGCTTCCTCCGTGACATGCTGTAAAATCTACCCAAAATCCGTGCTCTAAATTTCCAAATAAGTAATCTTCTATTAATTGTAAGGTTCTTTTTACTTTTTCTTCTTTTAACATACTTATTTATTTGTAAAATAGTTTATAACAATTATTGTAATAGAAGTTGTATACGCCCGCACCAAAAATCAAACAAATTTTTTCACTCTCTCCCAAAAATTAAATCATCAATCTCTTCATCTGATAAATCCCCTTCCAT
>CAZJVQ010000091.1:0-2086 GCA_964549605.1 Candidatus Woesearchaeota archaeon
TTTTTAAGTCAAATAGAGCTGCTCCTGCATTGTATACAGAATATTCTTTTGTAAACCCAAAAAATTTAGCTAAAAAATTATTATACTTTTTCTTTTCAGTTACTCCATGATATATTAGTAACCATCCCTTGTCAGTTTTTATAGGTGGTGGACCTGCCCCAATTCTTGAATAATCCCATCCTCCTTTTTTTGATAATTGAATTGGTTTTGGATGCCCCCAATGGATTAAATCTAGAGAATCTGAAATCCAAATATGGGGGGAAGAAAATTCAAAATTTCCTTCGGGACGATTAAATGCTACATATTTTCCTTTAATTTTTTCAGGGAAAATAACTACATCCTTATTCTGCGCCTGAAAAATCACTCCTTTCCTCTTCCATTTAATTCCATCTTTTGAGAAAGCATAACTTGTAGAAATATTTCCTTGTCTCGAGAGAGATACATAAGTCATAATATATTTGTTATTAATCCTAGTAATCCTTGCATCCTCTAGACCTAATTCACTATCTTTACTTAAACCTTGAATTGTTGGTTTTTTATCTATTGATTTTATTTTAAATCCAGTTTTATCCAAAATAACTTTCCTTAAATGAGAGATCAATGTTAACCGCTTAGTTCCATCTTTGAATACACAATCAAAATAAGAATTTGATTCTATATCTTTTTTATCAAATTTATCTATCTTAAGTTCACATTTATTTTTTCCCTCACATCTTGGAGAATAACAATAATCTTTGTCTTCGTTTTTTATTAATTTTTCAGCCACCCTTACATAAAGAATAATATCTCCATTTGACAATCTTGTAGCTCCAGGATTAAAGGTCCCTACAACTTTAAGTTTATTAGAAGAGGGTTTAATAGCTTGAGGCCTAAGTATTACCTTTTCTTTTTTTATTTTAATCATAAATACAATAAAGAAAAGGGGAATTAAAAAGGTTTATAAAAAAAGATTATAAAGGGTTTTTATGGAAAATACTGTACAAGTACCCAGAGAAGAAGTGAAAAGAGCGTTTTTATTGGCTAATGCTGGAAAGAAGATATTCAGTGACAATTTAAATCCAACTGAGGAAGAATTTTATGATTCTTACAGAAAAATTAAGCAAGAATTAGAGAGTATAAATGAGGGGGAAGTTGATTATAGAATAGGTAGTAGACATATGGTAAGATTAGTAAGATATAATTCTTTAGAGTGGTTTAGGGGAATAAAAAGTTTTGAAAATATGGGTTCTTGGCACGACATGGGAGGATTAGATTTTGAATTGACAAATGGAAATATCCTAGACACTGCAAAAAATTTCGGGACGTTCAGAGAGAAAACAAAAAACAGGATAATTTCAATCTCAAAATATATAAATCTTATAAGAGAAAACTTTCCTCCAGTAATAATACCCGGAGGTTTAGAAAGAGAATTATGGTATAATCAAACAATTAGGAGTTTAGATCAAAAACCTCACGAAATCTATGAATTTGACGTAGATGATGGAAATTTAAGATGTGTTGCACTGGCATTATCTAGTTTTAAGGAAACTGAAGTTTATTTTGGTAAATATGATGGCCCCTTAGAGGAATTACATCAACTTGAAGAAAATTCTTAGAGAATTTGAAATGAATTATTCTGGGCAGATTTCTCCAGAGAGCCGAAATTAACCAAGACTCTGTTATCAATCGCCCAATTAATAGCTTCTTCTGCTTTTGTTGACCAATCTGGAGAAATATCTTTGGGAGGAGAGCTTCCTATAGACCATTTGGAAATATCATATCCCTCCAGGTATAACACTGGTCCACCAACAGCGGCCCTATCAACACATCTTCCACCACTTCCAGAATTTTCTCCTCGATATCCAATACAATACACACTTCTTTGAGCTTCTGCTATGACTAATGGTTTTGGCCCTGTAAGATCTCTATCACAAGTCTGACAATAAATTTCTTGAGGTTTTTCAACTTCTGTTTTTTTTCTAAATATCATGAATATTAAGAAAATTTAAGATTTATAAGGTTTTCTAAATCAGACACTTCTTTTTCTTAACAGATTCATAAGCAACAATATACATTGCAGCATTCCAACCTTGGTAACTTTCTTTTC
>CAZJVQ010000092.1:0-2084 GCA_964549605.1 Candidatus Woesearchaeota archaeon
CTCAATATCATCCATTTTGCATCCTTTATCAACAAACTTCAATCGTTTATCATCAGTAGCTTCAACACCCACTAAAACAAGCCAAAAACCTGCTTCAGCCATCAGTCTAATAATACGTGGACGTCTTGCTATTGAATCCAAGCGTCCTTGAAAGAAGAAATGTAAATTTTTTTTAATTCTTCCAGCCCTTTTACCTTTAATAATTTCAAGACATAATCTACCAACACGTTTCATATTAACAAGAATATTATCATCAACAAAAAATACATCCTTCACTTTTTTATTTTTTGACACAATTTCCAATTCTTTAATAATATTTTCAACTGACCTTGCTCTCCATGTTCGACCATAAACCACATTAGTACTACAGAATTTACACGCTTGTGGGCATCCGCGTGAGGTCTCTATAGCATCACAGTTCATATTAAATATTTTATAATTATACTCTTTAACCAAATTACGAGCTGGCAATTTTAACTCATCCAAGTTTTTCAGAAATGGTCTGTCCGGATTGTGGATAATTTTTCCATTCTTTTTATATGATAATCCGTTTACATTCTCTGGAGAACCCTTCTCAATAAGTTCACGGAAAGTGAATTCTCCTTCTCCTCTTACTAACATATCAATCCATGGAGAAGATAAGGTTTGCTCAACTGCTAAAGTAGGATGCCACCCTCCTATTACCGTTGTTGCTCCATATAATTTGGCAATTTTTGCATGCTTGAGCACAAGTTCTATTGCACTAGTAACTGGTACTGATAAACCCACTAAATCCGGCTTATACTCTTCGATTTTTTTTTTAACTTGTTGAAGATTTAAATTAGCAGCTTTAGAATCTACGATTATTACTTCTACCAAATCTTCTACATATGCAGCGATATATTCAAGAGCCAAGGGGGGAAAGGCAGAATCATAAAAATCATAGCCAGTAGTACTGAAATTAGCAACTAATAATAAAATTTTTTTCCATTTCATCTTTTTAGGTGAATTGATTTAATTAAAAATTAATTGTTCGTTTTTCTTAGAATATAATAAAGAAACCTTCTTAATTTAAAGATTTGTAGAAAAATAGTCTTTAAAAAAAATCATTAGATTCTATTTAATAAGGTTAAGGCGCTTTTATTTTTGTTTTGATAAATACCTAATTTTGACTAATAAATCGCGTAATTCCATTTTATCATTATCAGGGGTAATATATTTTTTTTTAACTCCTTCTGAGAGAGGAACAGTTTCTATTTTGTTGCCCTGAAGACACACCATACGTCCAAAGGCAGAATTTAAAACAAGCTTCATTGCAGCCAGACCAAATCTTAATCCTAAAATTCTATCGAACGAGTTTGGTGTTCCAGCTCTCATAGTATGACCAAGAATCACACTTCTGCATTCAAAATCTACTCCATTCTTACTGAATACCTGTTTTAAGTCATCTCTTAGATTTAATTCTTCTACTATTATTTGTGATATCTTTAAATGTATCAGTATAGGATTTCCAAAAGCATCCTTCGGTAATTTATTAATAGTTTCTTGTGAAATCGTCTTGAAATCTCTTTTTAACGAAGCAAATTGGGGGTATGCACCCTCGGAAACTGCTATTATATGGTGCTTATATCCTGCGATTACACGGTTTTTTAATACTTCAATAATATCCTTTTCTAAGTCAAATGGAGTTTCGGGTATTAAAATTATATCTGCTCCCGTAGAGATTCCACTATACATCGTAAGGAATCCTGCATCTCGACCCATAATTTCTACAACAAAGACTCTCTGATGAGATCTTGCCGTTGTGGTTAAATTATCCATTGAATTTGATGCTAATTGAACAGCACTCCAAAATCCAAAAGTATAATGTGTCCCAGCCAAATCATTATCGATTGTTTTTGGGCATCCAACTACATTGGCATTAGAATATTGAAACATTGCATCGGCGACTCCAAGTGTATCATCACCCCCTATCGCAACTAAGGCGTCTATTCCCAATCCGTCAAATTTGGAGGTTAAATCTTTGGCGATCTGTTCTTTTGATGATCCTGCTTTAAACGGATTTGTCCTGCTAGTAAACAATAATGTACCACCAATAGTATGTA
>CAZJVQ010000093.1:0-2041 GCA_964549605.1 Candidatus Woesearchaeota archaeon
CTGTCCTCAGACAAAATAAAAAAAGGCTTCCTCATCATGACTCACAAAGATAATTTTCTCGGTTGTGGAAAAGCTTCTGCAGAAAAAATAGGAAATTTTATTCCAAAGAATCGAAGATTGAAAGAGAAGGGTTAAATATGCCATTTCCATTCAATTTCACTTGAAGTTATAAAAACTTTTATATAATCTAGTTTGAGTATAATAAATATGAAAAGACAAAAAATATTTGTGATAATTTCATCAATAATTAATTTAGCATTACTTGGATTTGCCCTACTCCTACTAATCAATAAAAGTATATTTGGTTTATTCTTAACATTATTTCCTTTAACAATTGGGTTAATCACATTCTTCATAGTTAAAAAAGTTAAAAAATTTGAAATAATGCGAGCATTAAAATATTCCCATATTGCGTATTTTGCATCATATTTAATTCCTGTTGGTTTATTTATTATTTATCTGTATACTAAACAACCAATTATTGTAGCAATGTATGGTGTTAGAATGCCGTAATAAAAGAATGTATTAATAAAGATATAAGATAATTTCTCAAAATGTTAAATATAATAAGAAAAAATTATGGAAAATTAAATGAATTAACATACAAATTTCGAAAATCTATTTATCTTCTTGAAGCTCCAGTATATGTTCAATGGGTTGCTACACACAAATGTAATTATTGTTGTGAACATTGTGGGACAAGTGCAGGAAAGGAATTACAGAATGAATTATCAACTCAGGAAGCAATAAACCTAATTAATGAAATGGCGGATATGGGTGTGAAGTTTATTTCTGTAACTGGTGGAGAACCATTATTAAGAAAAGATTTATTCCAAATACTAAAATTAGCCAAGAAAAGAGGCATTAAAGTGGGATTTGTAACTCATGGTGGTTTAGCTTCCAAATTCAAAAAGGAAATTGAAGAATTACAACCCTCTTCTATGATGGTTAGTATTGATGGATTAGAAGATACCCACAACAAATTGCGTGGAGATAACGCAAACTTTAACCAATCTTTAGCGATATTAAAATTTTTCAAAGAAATTAAAGTTCCTCTAATTAGTATATCAACCACAGTCAACCAAAAAAATTTCAAAGAGTTGGAAGAAATAAAAGAGATTGTGTTCAAATCAGGTGCCAACCATTGGAGAATAAACATCGCAATTCCAGAGGGCAGAGCAAAAAATAAAGAATGGATGCATCTAAATAACAATCAATTACTAGAATTATTTAATTTCATTAATAAGAATAGAAAAAATTTCAAAATTGAAATATGTGAAGGTGCTGGTTATTTAGGCACATGGGACACTAAACTTAAAGATGCACCATTCTTTTGTGGTTGTGGTTGGAATACTTGCACCATTATGGCAGATGGCACTGTAATGGGCTGCCCAATTTTTGAAAATCAAAAAGAATATGGTGAAGGAAATATTAGGGATAGTAGTTTCAAAAATATTTGGGAAAATAAATTTGAAAGATTTAGGAATATAGAATTACCTGATGATTGTAATTCTTGTAAATATATTAACGCTTGTGGGGGTGGCTGTTGGATGATGAGAATTTTTAATGCTCATTGTTTAAAAGATATTTGGGAAGATATCAATCCTGCAAACATCGTGAGCAGCAATTCCAAAATCATTAATTTCTTAAACCCCTCTTCTTTCCCCAAATCATGGACAACCAAAAAATCCTCCGTGCAGGGCAGATTACAAAACAAGTTAGAGAATTTGCAAAAACAATAATCAAATCAGGCGTGTCTCTCTTAGAAATAGCTGAAAAAATCGAAGCCAAAATAGAAGAACTCGGAGGAAAACCAGCTTTCCCAACAAACCTCAGCATAAACAATATTGCTGCACATTACACACCTTCACATGATGATGAAACTCTTGCTCACGGATTATTAAAAATTGATTTCGGAGTTCATGTTGATGGCTGGGTTGCAGACACTGCTTTCTCAATTGATTTAGAAAACAATGATGAAAATAAAAAATTAATCCAAGCTGCAGAAGATGCTTTAGCAAACGCTCTCAAATTAATAGAA
>CAZJVQ010000094.1:0-1992 GCA_964549605.1 Candidatus Woesearchaeota archaeon
GAAGTTCATTTTAAAGTTGAAATTGCAGATAACATAAATCCTGATTTTATTGAAAATATAATTTATGTAAATGAAAGTAAAGAAGATATTGCAGGATTTATTCCTGAACCACCTTTAATATCAGGAAAATGTATAGGATTTTATACAATGTTTAATGAATTATCCCCTGGTACATATTACTGGAGAGTTTCTGCATGGAATGGGACAGACTATTATGTTTTATCTGAAATAAGAAAGTTGACTATCGAATAGAAATAAATAAACCGGATACTAATTTAAAACGTCTTTAAATATATATATTATCCACAAATGGGATTTTTTAAAATTTGATGTATTAGCAATCAATCACGGTTTTTTTAAATTTTCAAAAATCTTTGATATGTATTTATTGTATAATATCAATAAATTGGTAGCGTAACAAATAGCTGACCTACTACATAAATATAATAAAAAAATACCTGACGATTTAAAAAATATATTTAAAAAACAAAAGCAAGAAGAAAATTAAAATTTATTCAGATTCAATTACATTTCCAATACAAATTTCCTCCTCCTTCTTCAATATTTTATTAATAAAAACCAATTCTTTATCATCAACACCTAAATGTCAAAACCATTATAATAATAAGCACCTCTGATTTTGCAAACAGCTAAAGCACTGGCTGGAGACCATTTGCCAACATTTATTCTCATATTCACAGTGCGCATTACTCGTTCGATTAAACTTATTGTTCCGCCCAATACTCTTCTTTCAATACCACTAAAAAGATCCTTTTTCGCATTTCTAAAATAAGTGGTTGTATTTTTATATTGCTTGTTACTGCAGAAATTTATTAATCTTGTAAATAGATTTCTTTTCCATTTGATGATATTTTTAGCTACTCCCTCATCTTCTCTTATCCGTTTAACATTAGTAATCTCAAATATTTTCCCAAGAATATATCGCCAATCCTCACTTTTTCTTTTTACTTTGTCCTGCCATAAAGTATATTTGGTTTCATGAGGAATATGGAAAAGACAACGCTGAAGGATAACTTTAATACCTTCTAAAACATCTAAGGGACTGGTATCGCCATCCGTGATTAAAAAAATATTGACAAATCTCTTTAACGCTTCTTTTAGCGGACTGAACAGTTCATCCCAGCCGGATTTGTATTTATCGATATTCATACCGGCAATTCTTATTCCACTATTTCTTTTCCTTTGTGCCAGAATTTTCAATTCTTTTCCTCGCTTCCCTGCCTTTATTATTGGTATCCCTGTCCCATCTGCTTCAAACACATTAGTTTCTTCTTCATCAACATCAAAGACAATGCTTTTTCCTGTCTTCCTGATACAGCGAAGGATCGTCATAAGTGAAAATCTTACTGCGGTGAACATGGAAGCAATTTTCTTAACCACTCTGTAAGGAGCCAAAGCTCCCATAAGCCCAATCATTTTGATAGTTATTTCTGGTATACGTATCATTGGTTTGATTCCTAATAACAGCCGAGTAATATATTGCCTGCTCCCGGTGTCATGATTTTTAACCTGAAGTTGTGGCAATTTAATTTTTCCAAAGATAGTGAGTATGCTGGTGAAAGCAGCTCCTTTGCAAGTTTTCCAGGTGACTTTTGAGCATTTTAATAATTTAGCTAATGTGCCATCTCTCATATATTCATTGGCAAAATGTTGTATAACTTTAATGACAATTTCCTGAAAACAGGTAAGAATAGATTGTCTGAATGCTTTAATTATTTCCTTGAGATTTGAATTTTTTATTGATAAATTAATTGTAAATGTTATTATTAAATTCATGTTATGGTTTTCCTTCTTGATTTTTCTTTTTTAAAAGAAAATTTTATTAAGGAGGAAAACCTTTTTATTTTATTTTTCCAGTATTTTTTATATAAAGATTGTGGAAAGTGACGCATTGTGGAAAAATCCAGAGATTTTCCCACAATGCTTGGAAAACTCCTGCGGAGTTTCCCACACTTCCCACAACCTCTATTA
>CAZJVQ010000095.1:0-1970 GCA_964549605.1 Candidatus Woesearchaeota archaeon
GCTCAGTTGGCTAGAGCGCTTGACTCGTAATCAAGAGGTCCGGGGTTCGATTCCCCGCAGAGGCTTTTAAGAATTATGAAGAAACTTGTTTTTCTAATGTATCAGATCTAGCATCTGGTATCCTAATATCAGTTAACCCTTCTTTAGATTTTCTAGCGTTATGTCTTGCAAGTTCATATACTCCAGAAACTGCATTTGTCAGTAAAGCAACTCCTAAAACCGTATCTGCTTGGTCTGGATAATTTTGAAAAAGTTCATAAATTTCTTTTCCGCCAATTATACCATAGAACCACGGGGCTCCACAAAAGACATCCTCTTTAGGATAAATTTTAGATTCTATAATTTTTCTTAGTGTTCTAGGAGCAGTTAAATGAAAAGAAGCTATTTCTCTGGCAGCTTTATATAAAAAAACTCCTGTTTGATATGTGGCATGACCTATCTGTTTTAAAGCTTTTGGGAACTCTGTCGCAATTTCTTCAAAAGTTAGATTTTTATCTTCCATAAAGAAATATTTTAATAGAGGTATAAAAAGATTGTGGTGATAATATAAATAGGTTAATTACGAACCTTTTTAAATTAATCTGGGTTCGAAATTAAATAGCGGGGGTGCCGGAGTGGTCAAACGGGCAGCCCTTAAGAGGCTGTAGCTTAGTGCTTACGCAGGTTCGAATCCTGTTCCCCGCATGAACATTTATTCTATCACAATAATTCTTAAAAATAACAATCTTACTTATTAGAAATCTTTAAAATAGTTTAAGTCTTTAAGAATTTATGAAGATTAAAGTTATTACCTATAATACATTAACTGGATTTGTTGATAAAAATAAAAAAGGTATCCAGGTAATTAATAAAAAGAGACAAAAAGCAGCTCAAAAATTAATAAAAGAAGAAAATCCAGATATTTTAATTTTAACAGAGGCTAATTTTGTGAAAAGCAATTCAAGAATAAAACGGGATTATAAGAAAATATTTGGTTACAAATATGAAATTTTTGGAAGTGATATCTATAAAGATATGGATTGGGGAGTTTCTATTTTATCTAAATACCCAATTATAGAATCATATGATTATACTACAAAACACTCTCGCTGGGTTAGGGCAATGATAAAAATCAAGAACAAAACAATGATGGTAGATGGGGTTCATCCAGACCCATATCACAACGAATATCAAAGAATGCAGTGGTTTAAAACAGTTATCCGTGACAGAAAAAATCCTTATATCTTGGCAGGAGATTTCAATGCTTTTTCTCCAGAAGATAAATATGACAAAAAAAAGTTGATTAAGGGATTTACAGAAAGCCTTGGAGATAAGTGGAAATATCAAGCTAAAGAAATAGTCAATAGCATATTAAAAGGAGATACAATAAGATTTTTATTAAAAGAAGGGTTAATAGACACATTCAAGAAAAAACATAAAAGATGGGATTATTCTTATCATACAAAACTTTCAGGAAACAAATATGATTATAGTAGGATTGAGTATATATTTTGTTCAAAAGACCTTAAATTAATAGATTCAGGAATGATAAAAAATAATTTATCAGAGATGGCTTCAGATCACTATCCTATTTTTGCTATTTTAAATATTTAGAATAATTATATTTATAAATAAAGTTAGATTATTGTAATCATGGGATTCACTCCAAAAGTTTTAGTTGTAAAAGATGACGGCACAAAGATGTTTGAAGGTAATCTTGAATTAGTAGAAGGAGGAGTCAATAAAAATGAAGAGCCATCATTTCATGTAGATGTAAGGGCTGCAAATTTGGATTGTATTAGTATATATATGGAATTCAAAGACCTTAAAGAATTCAGTGAATTTAATAAAGAATTAAATAGTCAAATTAATAATTCTGATTTCACTTCCAAGTGAGATTCCCTATGTACACCTACCTGAGCCGTTTTTCCCTAACAGAAAACCTTAAAAACCCAAGGAACATACTTTTTGCGTAGAGGGGTCAACTTCGG
>CAZJVQ010000096.1:0-1960 GCA_964549605.1 Candidatus Woesearchaeota archaeon
TATGCGGAAACAAATAAGAATCAATTCTCTGTCTCACTCTGTCGAGAATCTCTTTCTTTGTCCCCTGCAAATTTGTTTTTTCAGCAATATGCATCATTGCATCTTCTCTGGTGGCTAAATCTACAAATTCGTAGAGATTAACAATAACACTGTCTGTTTCTTTTCCTATGTATTTTGAAATATCTGATTCTTTAGTCATCCCCAGGGCTTTTAGAACAACTATAATTGGAAGATTTTTGAATCTGCTAAACGCTATTTCAAATAAACCATTTTTATCTTCAGAAATTATTACAGGTATTCTGTATGTTCCTTTTGATGAAAACATCTTTACTGTCAAGTTGCCTTTACGGTCTGTTTCAACAAATGGTTGGTTTTCTGCGAGATCTTCTGCCATAACCATAACTCTCTCGTTCCCCTTGATTATAAAATACCCCCCTGTATCTAGAGGATCATTATTTTTTTCAATTAATTCTTCTCTTGACATTCCGTGAGTATTACAGGACTTACTTTTTACCATGATTGGAATTTTTCCAATTTCCACCACTTCAGAATCAACTTGGTCATCTTTTTTTACAGTTAATTCCAGGGTAATTGGTGCAGAATAAGTTATGCTTCTCAGTCTCGCTTCAGAAGGTGTAATCAGAGAAGTGCTTCCATCAGCCTCTATAACCCGTGGTTTTCCTATTTTTATTTTCCCGAGCTTAATTTCAAAATCCTCGCTGGGAATATTTTCTGCTATCTCATGAACAATTTCCTGCATCCTCTGTTCAATGAAATTATTAAAAGAAATAATATTAGATTCTACAAGGGAATGATCTTTTAAATATTTTTTTACAACGAGGTGTTCCATTTTGGTTTTTTGTTTTAAGCTGGTTTTTATTGTTGGTGGCATGGTTCTAAAGACCCGCGGGTGGTCTTTATTATACTACAACTCTATAATAAATATCTATCTTATCTTCTTCTTTTCTTTCTATTTTTATTATATCGCCGACAATACAGCCTTCTGGCAAAGCCGGATCTGTTGAGAGAATTTTTGGCAGTTGAGATTTTGAAATGTTTAATTCTTCCAAGAGCTTTTCAGCCTCTTTTTCATCGAGTTTAATATGTTTTGGCTGTAAAATATGCATGGTTCTAATTAAGAGGTTATAAATTTATAATAACTTTAACAACTTCCCAATAATAAAAGATATCAATTTTCGATTTATAAAGTTTTGCTTTTGTCGGGTTTTGTTTAAGAAGTCCTGATTTTTGATTACTTTTTAAACAGAATATTTTTTTGGTAGTAATTTTCTTTTTACTAATATTTTAACTAAAAATTTCTTATTTGTTGTGAATTTATTGGTTAAATCGTCAAAATAAGGATTTGTTAGTTTAGTCTCCTTTTCTTCTCCCTTATGGTTTATCCAATTAAGATAAGATTGAAATTTTACCTTTTTGCCTCGTTTTTCCTGTTTGAAATGAATGATTCCATGTGCCCACTTATTTCTTTCTTTTCTTAAAGAACCCAAATGGCTTTTTAATGACTTTAAATCCTTACTACTTAATGCTTTTTTCTCGTTTATTATTGCTAATAAAATTTCTATTTTTTTATTTAGACTTGCTTTATTTAAAATATTGGTTCTAAAAACTCCTTTCAATTTTGATTTCTTATGCAACATATAATTTTCAATAATAATCTGAATTATTAGTTCAGTTTCAAGAATATAATCTAAAAAATGACCTCTCGTAAACTTCAAGAATTCTGTTTGATTCATGACATCATTATATTCTTCTGGGCTAAGTTTCTCTTTGGATTCATCTAAAAATTTAACTTGATAGTGTGTAAATTGTGTCATTATATCTTAACGGGTTCTTCCAATTTAAATTCTGCCTTTATTCCTAATTCACAAACTTCTTGAATATTAGAAACATGGCCCCGGGGGGATTTGAACCCCCGACACCTGGATTAAAAGTCCAGTGC
>CAZJVQ010000097.1:0-1960 GCA_964549605.1 Candidatus Woesearchaeota archaeon
AGTGAACATCGGGCTTAAAGATGGTGCACTTTTTTGCTTCTTTTTTTCTAAAAAAGAAGATTTAATTTCTTATTTTTTCTGCAAGTTTCTTTAATTTCTCATCATCTTCTTTTTTGTAATCATGAGAAGAAATATATCCTTCATATTTTTTAAAGAACTTATCGACATTTGATTTAATTTCTTTCCATTTTTCCATATTTGCGATACCATGCATAGGAAATAATTTTGCATGGACATGATCAATACCAAATCCTTCAAAAATCATCCCCGTTCTTCCAACATCCTCTAATTTAGAATCTATTAATTTAGCTACCTTTTTAGAAGCAATAACCAAATCAGATAGAACATCATCAGAGAGGTCAAAAGCATAACTGGAGAAATGTTTTTTAGGAATTACAACTGAAACCCCGTCAGTATTTGGAAAAATAGATAAAAATGCTAGATGTTTCTCATCTTCCCATATCTTATGACAAGGAATTTCACCTTTTACGATTTTACAAAATATACAATTTTCTTCCATAAAATATATCTACAGATTCATATTTATAAATATGTTGATGAAATTATTTAAAAAACTTCCTTGCATTCCCAAAGGTTACTTGGTCGTATTCATAATCTGAAACTAGTTTTTTAACCTTGATATCAATCCCCAATCTAGTTTAGAATCATTTCTCCTCTTTATATTCCAAGGATAATCTATATCAAAACAAATTTTACTCATGTGAACAGAATCAAAAATAGTTTCTAGATAAGAATTATTTTTTGCCGTTCTTTTTGGTGTGCGCGCCCTTTTTTGTTTCTTTTTTAGAAAAAAGAATGTATTTAAAATTTTAAACCCATTCTGTACTTATCAATCTTGAAGCCCCATTTCTTATAAACTTTTTGTGCGGGATTATCTGGATTAACGTCAATTCTGCATAAATTAATACTTTTTGATTTCAGGAATTCTATAAACTTATCTTTTAATCGTGTTGAAATTCCTTTTCCTCTATGGGATTTTTTAACAAATACTTCTGAAATATAACCAAATTTCTTATAATTATTTTCCTCGATTTCTCCAGCGAGATAACCTATAACTGCCTCGTTTTTAAGGGCAAGAACAATTACTCCCCTAAGAAGATATTCTTCAAATTCCTTGAGAATAAATTCTCGTAACTTTTTCGAAATTCCATAGTCTTTATTAAATTCTTGTTTAATAGGCACAAATAAATCAAAATCTTCTCTTGTAGCTAATCTGATTTCCATAAAATATTAACAAACGTAATATTTTTAAAGGTTTTAGTTTAAGATTTTGTATGGAAGAAAAACTTAAATAATCTCCTAGTTTTTATATATTAAGGTTTCAGGGAATGCCTTAAGTCTTCGGACATCCTGCTTATGTATCCCTGGTTCTGGACTTCGGTCAAGGCCGGATTTTTATTAAAATGGTAAAAATTATTTATTAATTATTCTCAAAAATTCTTCAGGTTTAATTATTTTTATTTCTCTAAATTCTTTTAGTTTTAAGAGATGTTTGTCTTTGCTTATTATATAATCAACATTACCTTCTATGGCACATTCTAAGATTATATTATCATCTGGATCTTCTTTTATAATATCTAATTTTTGTTTTGGTTTAATTATTGTTGCGTGTTTGATTATTCTCTGAGCAGATTCATTTAGGATAAGATTTTTCTTTTCTATTTTGTCCATTACCTCATCTCTATTTATAACATCATTATATTCTTCTATTAATTCTTCTGATATAACAAGTTCAATTTCTCCTTTATCAATAAGATCTATAATTTTGTCTGAATCTCCTTTCCAAAATGTTCCAGAAACAAGAACATTCGTGTCTGCTATTATTTTCATTTTTGGGATTTTTTTTCCCTTCTTTCTTTTCTGACTTTATGGACTAAATCTACTACCTCGTCTTCTCTTATTTTCTTTTTGGCCTCCTTTAATGGTTTGGTAATTTCAG
>CAZJVQ010000098.1:0-1907 GCA_964549605.1 Candidatus Woesearchaeota archaeon
GAGCAAAAATATCATACTCACAATAACAATTCATTAACGGATTTGAACATTCTGTAGGATCAAGGGCACTATCTTTAAATTCACAAACATCTTGGGCACAAGAGGTTATGTCTGTATGATATCCACAAGTTTTAGGTGAAAGATCCTTACAATGATTGGGATCTTTCATAGTTAATGTTAAAATGTTACTGGTCTTTGAATTACCTCCAGAAACAATCGCTTCAAAATTAAATTTAACTTCTTCATCAATACTCCAATCATCTGGAATATCTTCCCAAATAACAATGGCCCTATTTGTTCCATCTGAACTAACTGTTGAAGTAAGAGTTTTTTTAAAACCACCAATTCCTGTCTCATCTATTTTGAAATCTATACTTTTACCAGCGTCATCACCATCTCCCACAAAAACCAAACTGAATCTGCTTAATCCTGGAACTGCATCCATTACAGCTACTTCTTGTCCACGGTCATCTTCCCAATAAGCAAGAATCTCTCCAACCACACTACAGCATACTTTCTGATCATAATTAGTGGAGTTTCCAATATGGGCATTTGTTTCAGAAGACAAAGATAAAACTGTGTATTGATGTCCTGCATCGCATCCTCCTTCATAAATCAAGCTAAGATTCACACATCTCAGTCCAGAATAACAAGCTTCACTACCAACATAATTAGAATCTTCAGGAATTTCTCCATGGGCATTAATATTTCCAGATAGTCCTATTAACTTGTCATCTAGATTCAATGGAGGATCACAAACAGCACTTCCAGCATACTCTGCGCATAAATAATAATCATAATTCATCCCACTTACTGGTTCAACTTTTAATTCCCCATGAGCATTTTCTTCATCAGATAAACCCATAATTATATTATTATTTGTAGAACAAGAGTCCTTAACTTCAAAAGTTAGACTCTCTGCGGCAATAAATCCAGATAGAACTATAATTGAAAATAAAAACACAAACACCTTTTTTTCCATTACTAATTTAGTCAAACCTATTTTATAAACTTTTTCAGCCCTTCCAGTTGATTATTGGTTTTAGATGCTTGATTATTTTAACAGATTTTTTTTGTGCATCCATTACTTTGAAAAGATCTTTGTAAGCCATGGGAAGTTCATCGATAGTTTTATTAGAAATAGTTCCCTTTATTCCTTTCATCGATTTTTTAAAATCTTCAAGAGTATATTTTTTCTTAGCACCTTTTCTGCTAATACTTCTCCCAGCCCCATGAGATGAACTATCAAGAAATTCAGAATTACCTTTTCCTTCAACTAAAAAAGAACCATCTCTCATGTTCCCCGGAATTATTCCCCTTTCTCCTTTTTTCGCAGGAGTCGCACCCTTACGATGGATAAAATAACCTTTTTCATAAACAGCATGATTATGATTTTTGTTAACCCAAACTTCAAACTTCAAATTCTCTTTAAGAATTCCATTAATTACTTCTACAACTTGGTAAGCCATTTCTAGACGATTAAGAAGAGCATATTCCAAACCAAATTCAAGAACGTTTAGATATTCTTTTCCAAGATCTGATTTTACATCCAAGGGAAAAGTTTTTTCATATTCGTTTTTATTTTTACTTCCGGAAGCACTAATCATATATTTTTTTGCGACAGTATGTCCAACACCCCTACTACCAGAATGAATAACTAACCACAATTCATTTTCTTTTTCAGAATCAAAACCTAATTCAATAAAATGGTTCCCAGCACCCAGAGTCCCAAGATGTTTTATTGCAGCCGTTTTCAAATAATTCAAAATATTTTTATCATGAGATTTTTCCCCAAATTTTTTTAAAATCTCTTGAAAAGATTTTTTTGTTTTTTCAGTGATGTTATTAGAACTATTATAATTTCCAACACCCATTGGAATTTTTTTCATAACTTGATTATAAATTTT
>CAZJVQ010000099.1:0-1902 GCA_964549605.1 Candidatus Woesearchaeota archaeon
GAAAGCAAGGCTGTCCAAACCTTTACTTCATATAAATTCAAGTCGAAAATTTTCCTTAACCGACTCAAAAATTCGTCCTTAACAATCATCTTATTTTTTATTGCCTCTTTTTCTTTTTAAAGATTGTTATGATTCAAAAGTTCTTACAACTTCACTATTGAAATCCAACCTTTTTTATCTTTAACTCTAAGGTCGGTTTTGTTTTTAAATCTTTCCTTGCCAGTTGTAACAAATTCAAGTTTTTTAGAATTAGTTCTCTCTTTGATAAACTTTTTTTGTTTTTCCAGAACTTTTTTGAATTCGTCGTCGACAATTACAAAGGTTTCAACTTTATCTTTTTTTTGCAAGCCAAGTTTCTTTCTGTAAGATTGAATCTGCCTCGACAACTCACGGGCATAACCCTCTGCCTCAAGTTCAGGCGTCATTGCTGTATCAAGCTCAACAGAAATTTCTTTTCCTTTTTTTGTCTTAATATTTTTTACATTTAATTGTGATTTAATTATTTCTTGCAATTGTTTATTTAATTGACCAGGCATACTAATTTCAGCATTTGCCAAAGGCCACTTCAATCCAATATGAACTTTATCTCTTTGGCTCAACCCTTTCTCCACAATTAATAAAACATTTTCCATCTCTCCTTCAAGTTTTTTATCAATCTTCCCACTCTCAAATTTTGACCAACTACATAAATGAACAGATTCTTCTTTCACAATTTTTTTATTTCGAAGTTCTTGCCAAACTTTCTCTGTTAAAAATGGAATCATCGGCGCACACAATTTAATCAAAGTCAAATAAACTTCTCTTATAACAGATTTAGCTGCCTTGTCATCTTTTGAAATTCTATCTCTAACAAATTGAATATAATTCCTGCTAAAATCCTTTAACCAAAATTCTTTCAAAGCCCGCATAGCCAAATGCGGGTGCATATTCTCTAGCTCTTCTGTAACAGTTTTTATCAAAGAATTCAACCTACTAATAATCCACTTATCTTCAATTGCCTTTGGTTTTGGTTTTCCAGAATCTTCAATAAGTCTTCCTAAATTATACAAGATATTCAAATTATTTCTTGGCTCTTTAGCAACATTAAAACCAAACCTTAGTTCTTGAGCAGGATCTTGCAAACAATACAAGAGTCTCATTGTATCTGCGCCAATTTTCTCAACAGCATCATCAAACCAAATAGCATTCCCTTTACTCTTGTGCATTTCTTCTCCTTTTTCATCTTTCAAAGTTTCATAACCAAAAACAGACTTAAATGGTGCTTTTCCAGTTAAAGTCACAGAAGCCCAAAACAAAGCATTAAACCATCCACGATATTGCCCAGGCATATTTTCTGAAATCATTTCAGAAGGAAACCACTTTTGCCAATTCTTTCTGTTCCCCAAATAATCCAATGTTGAAAAAGGAACAATTCCTGCATCAAGCCAAGCATCCCCAACATCAGTAATCCTCTCAACCTCTTTCTTACATTTTCTACATTTTATCTTTATTTCATCAATCCAAGGTCTATGTAATTCAGGAAGCTTGTCTACTTTTTTCTTATCAATCGCCCGTTTCCTTAATTCTTTCAAACTTCCAAAAACTTCTATCTCCCCACACTCACACTCCCAAATCGGTAGCGGCAATCCCCAATATCTCTTACGAGAAATCAACCAATCTCCCATATTCTTAAACCAATCTTCTTGTCTAATTTTTCCATAAGCCGGAAACCATTCCACCTTTTTATTCTCACCAATTAATTTGCTCCTCATGTCTTTGCATTTAATATACCATTCATCAACTAACCTAAACACTAATTCTTCACCACATCTCCAACAATGAGGATACCGGTGTTTTATACTTTCTATTTTGTAAACAAAATTTCTTTCACCTAAATCTTTTAACACGTCCTTGTTAACTTCA
>CAZJVQ010000100.1:0-1899 GCA_964549605.1 Candidatus Woesearchaeota archaeon
GTGTATCTATCTAATTCTTGGAACTGAATTGTTATAATTTTATCTTTTGCAGGGTCTAATCCTGTAGTTTCAATATCTAAGTAGAAAGTTGCCATGATTTTCTTTAGAATATAATCCTTTTAGACCTTTCTAATCTCAAGGTTTGCATAAAGAGTTGTCTGAAGGAGATCTAACCATTTTCTACGTGTATAAATTTTGGCAACCAAAACATTTATATATAATGTAAGATTGGTCTTACTATGGAAATAGATATAACTAAACTAAGTTCAAAAGGACAGATAGTAATCCCTGCTGAGATGAGGAAAGGATTTACAGCGGGAGAAAAGTTAATTATTTTTCGTGATCAGGATAGAATTATTCTTAAAAAAGCAAGTAAGATGGACGAGCAGATGAAAGAAGACCTGGAATTTGCAAGAAGGACAGAAAAAGCTTGGAAAGAAGTTGATAAAGGGAATTATAAGGAATATAGTGTAGAAGAATTCTTGCAAAGATTAGAAAAATGAGGATAAAAGAAACGAATAAGTTTACTCGTGCTTTTAATAAATTAAATGACTTTTATAGGGAAAGAATAATTAAACTGATTAAAAAAATAATAGAGAATCCAGAAATTGGGAAACCCATGCGTTATGTAAGGAAAGGAACTCGTGAACTTTATATCAAACCTTTTAGATTGTCCTATGCTTACCATAAAACAGAAGATAAAATAACTCTTTTGGATCTATATCATAAAAAGAAACAGTGATTCTTAAGTTCACACAGGGATGCTCTATATCACAATAAACTTTAAATATTATTTTTATTTTAATTGATAATGGGATTATTTGAAAGAGTTCGTGAAGCATATGACAAAGAGCTTGCTATTAGCAGAATGGGGGGAAGATATAGACTTCTCGAATTTGTTGATGATGAGCAGATTAGAAAAGAATTAAAATATGCAGCCAGTCACCCATTACGCGTGCCCAAGCCAGGATTAATTAATAGACTTACAGATTATCTTTCAAAACATACACAAAAATTAAAAAAATAATAAAAAATAAAACAAATCATTAAGCCGAAACTTATTATTTCTCTTCTCTCGGTCTAGCTTCGTTAACTTTCAAAGGTCTTCCTTCAACGTCTTTCTCATTCAGCTCTGCAATTGCTTTATCAGCATCTGCGTCGTTGACGAAAGTTACAAAACCAAAACCCTTAGATCTACCTGAAAACCTGTCAGAAATAACAACTGCTTCCTCAATTTCTCCGTGAGGAGCAAAGAGTTCTTTCAGCTTGTCCTGGTCTACACTAAAAGCTAAGTTACCAACGTAAACTTTCTTACTCATATTTTTCTCCAATTCATTTAATTCCATACCCAGAATAAGTCAAACTTGCTTACCCTTGTACGACAGATAGACTAAATATGTATTTATAAAACTATCCTTTCAAAACCTTTATTAATTATATTTTCATCATTCAATCATAAAAAGAGGATTTAATATGGCAATAGAAGGGGTTGTTCTTGCAGGACTTCTGGGAGGAGTAGGTGGTCTGACCCGGGGTGTTGTCGGATTGTTAAAGGCGCTTTCTTTAAGAAGGAGAATTTTGTGGGGATATTATCTGATAACTGTTGCGATAGCTGTGATTATTGGTGTTTTCATAGGAATTATATTTGATTTTGACCCTAGATTAAGTCTGTTGGCAGGTTATGCAGGTACTGATATTTTAGAAGGAATTTACAAGAGCTTTAAGGTACAAAAAGTTTATGTTAAAAAGAAATAAAATTTTTTTTGAAAGAAAAAAGACATAATTGTAAGAATAAAATGCCAAAAATAACAATAAATTTAGATGAAGATGTTAAGAAAATTATCTCTAAGAGAGCTAAGAAAAACCTGTTGACCCTTCGTGAGCAGATAGAAGATATTT
>CAZJVQ010000101.1:0-1887 GCA_964549605.1 Candidatus Woesearchaeota archaeon
AGATACAGGCAAATGGGAATATACAGAACCGGACTGGGATGAGTTTTTTAAAGTCATCAACGGTGACGGCCCCTGTAACAAGGAAAGGCTGGCTGTCCGCAGGATGGCAGAAGAACGGGGCAAGTGGGTCAGGCAGGCGTTGTTGAGTAAGGAGACAGCTTATGTGCAGCCGTTGGCGTGATTGTAAAAAGATTTCTCGCAAAGCCACAAAGGAAGCAAAGGACGCAAAGTAAAATTATATTGTAAATAATCTATAAACATACAAATTATGAAAGCACAAAAACATAAATTATCTAATTTGCAATTAGAATTATTAAAACTTTTTGCAAGAAATATTTCTGAAAAAGATCTATTAGAAATTAAAGATCTCCTGGCTCAATATTTTGCTAAAAAAGCTATGGATTCTGCAGACAAAGTATGGGATGAAAAAGGCTGGACTGATAAAGATGCTGAAAGGATGTTGAACACACATATGAGAACACCATACAAAACTGATAACTCTTGAAAGTAATTCTTGACACAAACATAGTATTAGTTTCAGCTTCAAGACATTCTCCTTTGAATTGGGTTTTTCAAAGTTTAATTGAAAAAAAATATAAGCTTTGCATTACAACAGATATATTATTGGAATATGAAGAAATAATAGGTCAATTCATGGGACAAAATGTTGCCTGGAATGTATTAGAAATGATTGTAAGTTTGCCTAACCTTGAGTTTACTACAATATATTATCATTGGGAACTTATAAAAGCTGATTATGATGATAATAAATTTGCTGATTGTGCAATTGCAAGTAACGTAGATTATTTGGTAACCAATGACAAAGATTTTAATATTCTCAAAAAGATTGATTTTCCAAAAATTAACGTTATCAATTTAGATGAATTTAAAGCAATTTTATTTAAGTAATAATAATATATATTAATCATCAAATAAATATATCATGAATCAACAATTAATTACAATATCACCAGAAATACAAAGCGGAACACCTGTGTTTTATAATACACGTGTTCCGGTTAAAAACCTTTTCGACTACCTGAAAGGTGGAGATAGTCTGGATGAATTTTTGGAAGATTTTCCATCTGTATCTAAAGAACAAGCTGTAAAAGTATTAGAATTTGTTGAAAATGTTCTAACATTCAATAATTTGAAACATGAAGAAGATACTATTGGATGAAAATCTACCCAAGAAACTTAAATATGAATTTGGAAGTGAATATAAAGTACTTACTGTATCAGATATGAAGTGGAATTCACTAACAAATGGGGAACTTTTACAATCACTTCAGGAAAATGAATTTGAAATACTGGTAACAGTAGATAAAAATTTGAGTTATCAACAAAATTTGGATAAATTTGATGTAACCGTGATTTTGCTCAACTCAAAAGATAATAGATACGAAACACTTCTACCGTATGTAGCGAAAATGAAAGAGAAATTACAAGGTCAAACAAGCAAAAAGTTTATTAAAATTGATTTATAAACCAAAACATTAAAATTAATTGTCAATTTTTTTATATTGCAGGTAAATCTATAAAAACAACAATATGGAAATTGAACAAACAGATTTGAAACAAATCGAATCAAGAAATGACGTTTTAAAGAATATAAGAGGTCAACGGATATATATTGGTCATTCCTTACTTAAATATGATTATGGAATTATTTGGAATCACCAAGAACATACTCTTACAATAACTGAAATTTCTAACTCTAAAATTAAAATTGAAAAAAGAAATATTCTTAATTTAGAGAATTATAAATATTTGATGGTAAATTATAATCAACAAAATCATCAAAAGTTATTTGAATTTTACATAAATAAAAATTTATTAAAATTAGAATTAAAATTAGTAAAAGATTCGGAAATGAGTAATTTGGAG
>CAZJVQ010000102.1:0-1858 GCA_964549605.1 Candidatus Woesearchaeota archaeon
AAAATATAACTAAATGTGATATAAGAGGTAGTAGTGGACTCTGATTAAATGAAACACACAAAACCTTACATTCTAACAGCACTTCTCCTTTACATAATAGGATTTATCACATTAGATTGGTCTTGGTTTGTTGGAGGAATTATTATTAATCTCTTGAGTTTTTATTGGATAAAGAAGGGAAAAAATGATTAATAAGAAGTTTTTAAAAATAAAAGAACATATTGGAGAAACATGGTTAAACAGAGAAATAAAATTTATAGAGGGTGGTACATGGATTGAAGATGCAAAAGGAATGAATAAAAAAGATATTATTAATTTAGCTCATTCTATATTTGAAAAAATAGATAATCTTATTTCTAAATTTGAAAAATTGAAAGGATTTAATAAATGGGCAGAAGAAAGTAAAACTTCAAAACATTTTGAGACTTGTTTATTTGAATTAATGTCCATGGAAATATTTATTGAAAAATCGGATTTCATGGAAATCAAAAAAGAAAATGGTGAAAAGATTCCAGAGGCTTTCATAAAAAAAGGCGATGTAGGTCTTTTCCTAGAATGTACCAAACTAGATTCAATACCTGGGTCTATTGAGAACAAAACCTCTTTTTTGTTTAGCAAGTCAAGAAAGAAATTCAATAATGCAGAGGGAGTGCATATAGTAGGAACTTTTGACTTTTTTGATAAAGATAATCAAAGACCAACCCCCCACCTTAATTTTTTAATTTTTCATATCAATCGTAGATTTAGAAGAGGTACTGGAAGCAAAATAGCAGCATTTATATTAACCAATTTTTATTGGACTATAAATCCTGATGAAGAAAAATTATTCTTGGTAAAAGAATATTGGTTAATTTTAAATCCAAATAAAGGAAAAAGGTATGATGAAGATTTTTTTAGGAGCCTTTTAAGTGTAAAAGAATTTGTGAATCTTTGACCTTCAATCCTTCAAAATAAACACCTCTTCAGAAAGATATAAAATTGTATAAATTATAATATATTTATGGGGAAAGATTATTCTAAGTATATAAAAAAGGAAATAAAAAAATATCATTCAAAAGGGATTGAGTTTGGAAAACCAAAAAAATTGCTGGCGTTTCAAGGGAATATAAAAGAAGATGAATTAGAAAAGGAATTATTAAACTTAGATTACTTAACCTTTACAGAGAAACAAATAAAAGATAAAGAAATAAGGTATTGTTTGTACTTTGTCCATAGTAATCGTAGGGGAAAAGCATTTGTTATTACATTTAGAGAGAAAATAAGGTTAATCACAATTTTCCATTTAGGGAGAAAAACCCTTATAAAATATAAGGATAAAAAGTTTAAAAAGGGGGGAAGCTTAAAAAAAGCATGAGAGAAATAATTGATTCTGAATTTCACTATAGTAAAGAAGATGATACATTAACAATATATGATTATTCTAAAGCAGTTAAAGAAACAATAGAATTTTTAGAATTTTTTAATGTAAACATAGGGAAAGAAGGAGAAATCGTAGGATTTGAGATTTTCGACGCAAGCCAGTTTCTTAGTGCCCTAAATCCTGAATTAAACAGAGAATTTTTAGAAAAGTTAAATAAAGTAAAATTAGAACAAGCAGAATATAGAAACAATTTTTCAGTTATAATATGGTTACATTCTGGGAAAAAAGCAGTGTCTCAACCACTTCCTCTTTTGAATAAAAATACTTATGAGAGTCCTCTATTGGCTTCTGTTCATTAAGGAAAAAACTTTAATAGAAGTGTAAAACAAAACTTCGATTCCCTCTGAACTCTCGGTCGGGGCGTTTTATCTCACTTCTCTCTGCAACTTGCCCAATATTCATTTTTTTCTATGCTTGCTTTGAAATGGCTTTCACCAT
>CAZJVQ010000103.1:0-1176 GCA_964549605.1 Candidatus Woesearchaeota archaeon
CACATCTTTATCAGTTGAGAATTAAAAAAAAAATATTTTTCCTTACAATAATATATGAACAACATTTTAAAGAAGAGCTTTTAGATAATTTCAACGTTTTTCTTGAGGATCTGAAAGGAATTTTAACAGATTTAGTAATATAATGATATTTAAATTTCTTTATATATTAAAGATTAAACATGGTTTCAAATGAATTTGCTGCGATAAGGTTTGAAATGTATTTTATCCTTATTTTTGGTGCGTATCATATTTTTGTGCCATTTCTTAATTCTATAACATTTACAATTCAACAAGAATTCCTTTGGTTTCTAGCCCCATTTTTATTTTTATTAGGAATATTATCTGTAGTTTATATATTGACCAGAGAGAGAACTCAACAAATATTAAAATGGATATGCATGTTTGGGTTTGCAGGTGGATCAATTACTCATTTATTATTTTTATATGGCATTATGCCCTCTTGGTTTGAAACGATGCCACTTTCAGTTGCCTTATTTGGAATCTTCATGGATGGTTTTATGGCATTGGCTATATACGATTATAGCAGGAGATTATGATGACCAATAGATATATAAAATTGAAACAGTACCATTAGATATAATTATATGAGAATAATTTAAAGTAATTAATCAATAAATTCCATTGAAATATCTATATATGAGTTTTCTTTTTCAGGGGAAATTTCTATTTTTTCAACATTACATAATACTATTTTTTCATTTTCCTTTTTAAACACAGCTTCAATAATCCCACATATCATATAAAAATGATAAACAAAGTTTTTAGAATTTTCTAAAAGCTCAGAGTTTTTAAATCTATATATTGCTTTTTTACCATTCTCATCTAACTTTACTTCAGAAATATCTAAACCTTCTTGGATAAAATCAAAGGAAGGATAAATCTTTTTAAACAACTTTAAATGTAGTTTTGGATCTTTATTCTCTTTCATGGCCTTTAGTTCTTTTGAAAGCGAAGGACTTAAGGAAAAATTAAACTCATTTAAGACAAGATGTCCAATTTCTTTAAAAATTTCTTCATCTTTGGGATATTTTTTTTTAAAACCAGATAAAATTGCTTTATAATATCCTAATACAGTTGATTTTGGTAAAAAAATCCTTCTAGTACTAAAATACAACTTATTTCTTCCTATTTTTCTATAAAAAATTTTATTTTTAG
>CAZJVQ010000103.1:1186-1773 GCA_964549605.1 Candidatus Woesearchaeota archaeon
AAAATATCGCTTTCATAATCTAAAGGAGCTTCTTTGTTGTTAATCGTTTTATTCACCAGTTCTGAAATAGTTTGACATTGATTAGAGAATCACAATATTTAAATATCAATATTACTTAATAAATTTAGTCATCAATATTGATGCGTATCATTACGCATTATTGAAATAAAAATTTTAAATTATTAGAATTATAAAAAATTAAAGGTCTTACTGATAATGAAATCTGAAATGATTAGTCAATTGAGCATGAGACTCAATGATATTTGTGAATTTGCTGATAATCCAGAGATTTTAAAAACTTATTCAGAAAATCCTTATTTCCCTCTTATGGTTAAACAAAGGAGTCCAGATTATGTAGTAAAACCGACAGAACTTGAGGAAATTGTACAAATTGTTAAAATCGCCAATAAGTATGGTGTTCCCGTTGTTCCAAGAAGCTCTGGCTTAGATCCTTACGGAGATGCAATCCCGATTTTTGGCGGTATTATGATGGATCTGTCAAAGATGACAAAAATTACAGATATTTGTCCAACAGCATTGGATGGAACATTCACGCGTGTACAACCTGGAGTTACATTTATTCAACT
>CAZJVQ010000104.1:0-1756 GCA_964549605.1 Candidatus Woesearchaeota archaeon
CATCAAAAATTTTTATTGTTTTCTCTTTATCTGATTTTCGTTTAGCTTCAATTAAATTTTCAAAAATTTTTTATCTTTGTGAAAAAGTATCTAAAAACTTTTTTATTAAATGGCAAGCTGTCAAAATGCAGAAAAAAGAATTGATCGGCTAAGCGATGTGATAACAGCCTTGACTCATCCGGATTTTGATAGGAAAGCATTCATTTATAACAAAGAGAGAGAAAATGAGTATAAATATATAGTTATTTAAGGCATCAGCAGATAAAAATTCTGATAACTTCAATTGGTAAAAGTAAACAGAAATGTCTAATGAAATAATAGAAACCCGAAACTCAAAAGTTTGGTTAGAAGATGGAATTATCCGGCAAACCCTCAAACCCCAGGTAGAAGTAAAATTGGCTGAAATGAAAGAAATAGTTGCAGCCAGGAAGAAAGCCGGCCAAAATAAAAAACGGCCATATTTTAATGATATAAGTAATATTAAATCAATTAATCGGGAAGCTCGAAACTACGGAACAAGTGAGGAAGTAGCAAAAACCATTAGCGCTATGGCGCTTTTCGTAAAAACGCCATTAAGTAGCATGATTGGCAATTTTTTCTTAGGACTGAATAAGCCTCCTTATCCTACAAAGCTTTTTACAAACGAAAAAAAAGCATTGGAATGGCTAAAAGGTTTTTTAAGTAAATGAGGCAGAATATGGAAAACGAAGTAATTAAAACACAAATTGGAAAAGCGTGGTTACGGGAAGACAGTATTCTCCATTTTGAATATAAACCAAATAGTCATGACACGCTAATCACAGCAAAGGAAAATTTAGCTGCCGATAAAGAACTCGCTCAAGATAAAAAACGGCCTTTATTTTGTGATTTTAGAAATATAAAATCTCAAGATAAAAAGGCAAGAGATTTTTATGCAAGTAATGAAGCACATCAAATTATATCAGCTTGTGCTTTACTGATAGATTCAGGTTTTAGTAAAATTATCGGGAATTTTTTTATGGGAATTAACAAACCAAAAACACCAACCAGACTTTTTACTTCTGAAAAAAAAGCCATCGAATGGCTGAAAGGCTTTCTGAATGAAGAAGCAGAATAAATTTGATTGTATTAAAATGAAAAATGAGATTCAAAAAAATTTTATAAAAAGCATATAGGTAACAAGCCTTAAATAAAAAAACCCATGATGAACCCTTTAAATAACATGACCATTGTAAAGAAGCTGCTGCTGCTGCTTGCTCTGCCATTTGCGGGCCTGATTTTTTTTATATTTACAGAAATATCTGAAAGAATTCAGGTCTTAAATCAAATGGACGCCCTGGATAAGTTATCGTCTTTATCTGTAAAATCCAGTTTACTCATACACGAACTGCAAAAAGAGAGAGGCCTGTCAGCCGGTTATTTATACAGCCAGGGGGGGCAATTTAATAAAGAACTTCGAAGGCAAAAACAAATAACCAATAATCAAATTGAAGTGGTTCAAAGCGCAATTAAAGCATTTGACCCTTCGGTACTTGGTAGCCTGGCTGAATCACTCAATCGATTCTGTAAAAAATGTTCAAAATTGGTGGGAAAAATTAAAGACAAAAGAAAATTAATTCGCAGCCTGCAAATAAGCCATGAAGAGACCCTTGACTACTTTACAAAAACCATCAATTCACTAATGGAGTTGATTTCATTTCTGGCCGTCAAAAGTGATAACATCCAAATCAATAGATTGATAATGGCTAAGATACATATATTAAAAGCTAAAGAAGCA
>CAZJVQ010000105.1:0-1748 GCA_964549605.1 Candidatus Woesearchaeota archaeon
CTGCACCTGTAACTCGTGTCAGGCTTCCAAGAGGAGAACAAGTTATAGGAATTATAGAACAAAGACTTGGTGGAAATAAGATGATGGTTTCTTGTCTTGATGGAAAATCAAGAAATTGCAGAGTTCCAGGAAGATTAAAGAGAGCCTTATGGCTCAGACCAAATGATGTTGTGATTGTAGAATTCTGGGAATTTGACAAAGACAAAGCAGATGTCATATTCAAATATCGCCCAAACCAGATTGACTGGCTAAAAAAGAATGGTTATTTGAAAACAGAGAAGAGCGAATTCTAATGCAGAAATATTTATAAAATAACATCAATTAACAATTCTATGAAAAAATCTCAATTAGAAAAAAAGACTAGAACTGGATTTATCTCAAAAGTTAGAAGAGAAATTGAAGAACTTGTATATGTTGGATTTAAACATTATGTTGGAGAAAGAATTCTTGGAGATTTCCATCACCATAAAGAAAACGGCACTAGCAAAGATAGTAATGGGATACATAGTTATTTTAAATATCTATAAAATTAGTAAAAGAATTCTAATGCAGAAATTTATTTAAACTAATTTTTACTTAAACCAATTATGGGATTATTAAGACTCGCAGAATTATATCATGATTTTAAAGATGTTTTAGAAAATGATGATCTTTATGCTATAGCTAGTTGGTATGAACGAGGACCGACACCTCTCGGAAATGCAAGACCCTTAACAGAACAAGAAATACGAGAAGGTTCTGATGGAATAACAGAAGGAGAATTATTAAAAAACGCTATGAAAAATGCTGATGCTATTCCTCATATATTGGAAGCAATTAATGGAATTGGAAAACCTCAATACCTTCCAGATAATGAACCTTCAACAGAATTGCCTTGTTCAAATGAATCATATTCTCATGATTAATTATTTTCAAATCAAAACCCTTAAAACTTCTTGATTCTTATTTATCTTATGTTAACTAAATTATATACCTTACGTGGTATCAGTCGGATTGCACGAAAAGATGCCACCCTTCAATGTTTCGAGGAAGGAGCGCGAGGAAAATCAAGGGGTTTCCTCGCATGAAAACCATCCACTCAGAAAAACTTCCAAGAATTCTAAAGAACAAGAAAAGATTAGAATCAAAACTTAATGTGAAAATAACAAATAAAGGGCAAGAAGTTTCTATAGAAGGTAAACCAGAAGATGAATACACTGCAGAAAAAGTTATTGATGCTATAAATTTTGGGTTCCCTTTCTCAGATGCATTATTAATAAAAGATGAAGACGCCATGCTTGAAATAATAAATATTAAAGAGCATACAAAAAGAAGCGATCTGAAAAGTATCAGGGCAAGAATCATCGGCAGACAGGGCAAAACACTAAGAACATTATGTAAGTTAACAAACTGCTGTTTTGAAATCAAAGACAACGAAGTCGGCATAATCGGCTCTCCAGAATCAATTAAAAACGCTCAAGAAGCAATTATTCGCCTCATAAAAGGTTCAAAACAATCCAATGTTTACAAACTCTTAGAAAGTCATCAACCAAAACATATTATGGATTTGGGGTTGAAAGAAACAAAAAAGAAATAACCTCGTTCCCAAGTCACTCGAATGTATTTATAACTAATAATGTAAAACCGCGAATTTAGATTATCAACCTCTATAATCGAGCGAAGCGAGGCATTTTTCCCAAAACAAAACTTTAAATATCATTCTGAACTAAAATTTTTAAGTTCCCGTGGCTCAGTTGGTAGAGCGATCG
>CAZJVQ010000106.1:0-1745 GCA_964549605.1 Candidatus Woesearchaeota archaeon
AAAAGGTATATTTATATTTATGCTTCTCTTGTTACTTTGAATATCATAAGTTGTTGGCCCCCATGAATTTCGACTATACGAAGTTCATCAGTTGTTAAAGCTAAATTCAATAAATCTATTGCTGCTTTAATTGCAGTTCCATCCGTTGCTTCAACCTTTGAAGGAGTTGATGCAGTTAAATCTCCACTTACCATTAATCAGACTCCTGAATTTCAAGAATTAGATTGATCTTGTCATATTTGCTTTTTGGAATTGGATCGTCAGTTAAACCTTTTATTATAGGATTTAATGCTTTAGATTTTAATAATTCTAATTGTTCTTTAGAATAATCTGGAACTGATTCAACTTTAACTAATTCATCGTCTTTATTTTCTTTTCCCATATCATTAACTAATTCTTCAACAACATCCCCAAGTTTTCTAACTTCCACAAATAAGGGATTAGAAAGTAGTTCGTCAATATCTTCTTGATATTTAATCAAAAGAGGTCTTTCTTTTCCACCTGGCATTGCATGATAAAAAGTATATCTATTTCCAAGTTTCTTTGATACAAATTTTTGAACATAACTACTAGCTTTACATAGAATCCATTTTTGATCTTTTTCTGGTAAAGCGATCATTACTTTCCCATCTGGTCCAATAGGTAATATTTTTTTCACTTCTTCCATGATTTGTTATATATTTTAATATATTTAAATGTTTATATAAGTTTAATAATAAATATAAATGTTTTTACTTTATAAATCTTTCTTATACCCAAATTGTTCAAAGTCTTTTTTATATAAATTATAAACTTTTTTTCTTGTTTCCTCGTCATAATAATCTTCTAAATGGGTTGGATTTGTTTTATTTTCATGTAATAAAGAACATGATCTAATTCCCATTATCTTACTAAGTTTTGTAAAATCTTCATTTAAACTTTCAAACTTTCCTAAATAATTTGGTTTATCTAGAATAAAAGTATATTGTGGTCTAAAATGAATATCCATATTTTCAATTTTTATTTTACTAATTACATTAACAAATTCCTTAAAAGACATATTTCTATGTAAATCTGGATGTTCTTGAATATTTTGTAAAACTCCTTTTTGAATTACATGTCTGAAACAACTAGCTAATCTATCGTAAGGATTCCTCACAAAAGCAAATTTAAAATATGTTTTATCATATTCTTCAACTTTTTCTAAATTATCAACTTCTCTTAAAGATTTTAAAATAGATGTAGATGCAACTTTAGGCACTCTAAAATATATTATTTTATGATTTTCAAAAGAATAAATTAATGTTTTTATATTTTTATGAGGAAACATTGCTTCACTTTTGTTTTGCTTCCATAAAATCTTCAATAGCTTTATTTATATCTTTACTTAATCCCCAATCACCTTTTACATCTTCTTCAACAATCTTTTTAAGCTGAGAATAATCAGCCTCTTCCAATTTAAGAATTTTTGTTTTTTCAGATTCTTCAAAAGCTTTTCCTAATCTTCCAAAGAATCTGTGTTTATCAATACCTACAAACATTTTTTGAGGGTCTCTATTGTAAATTAGAATTTTTAGAACCTCTACTAAATTAACATCTTTTTCTTTTCTAGGATCATTAGGATCAGATTCTTTCCAAGTAAATAACTTAATCTCTCTCATATAAAATGTAAAGAATTATAGTTTATAAATATAACTATGCGGCAGCTACACTAACTACTCCGGAATCTGAAACTCTTAGAATAACTTCATCTCCGCCAGTATCCT
>CAZJVQ010000107.1:0-392 GCA_964549605.1 Candidatus Woesearchaeota archaeon
ACAAAAGAGCCTGATCTTTTTGACATTTGAACTTTTTCTCCCCTTTCTATTAAATTAACCTGTTGAATAGTAATAATATAAAACATATCTACACTATACCCAAATAATTCCATAGCGCCCTTCATAGGAATCACATGACCAGCATGATCTGGTCCCCACAGGTCTATTATTTTGTTGTACCTTCTCTCTATTTTATTTAAATGATAAACAAAATCCTTGAATAAATAAGTTGGTGTACCATCATCCCTGATTATTACCCGGTCTTTTTCATCACCAAATTCTGTTGATTTGAAAAAAAACTTACCATCTTTTTCGTATATTATCTTTTTATTTTCCAATATTTTATAACATTCATCTATTTTTTCTTTATTAAGCAGATCACTCTCTTTTAA
>CAZJVQ010000107.1:402-1200 GCA_964549605.1 Candidatus Woesearchaeota archaeon
TTAACCAGTTATCATATTCTACATTAAATTTTTCTAATACAGATTTATGTGACTTAATGAGTTTATTAAGGGCATACTCTTTTAACTTTTCAACAAGATTATCAGAATCTTTATATTGATTATAATAATCTTGTTCAATAACTTCATTGGCAATATCTTTTAAATATTCCCCATGATAATGTTCTTCATCTAATTCCACCTTTTCACCAAATTGTTGTTTAATTCTTATAAGTAAACTTTCCCCTAATAAATCTACTTGCCTGCCTGTATCATTAATATAATATTCTTTAAAAACATGATGACCTATCATTTTAAATAGCTTTACCATGACATCACCAACAGTGGCGGCTCTTGCATTAACAACATTTAAAGGACCAGTGGGATTCGCTGATACAAATTCTATTATAATTTTATCCGGGTTTTCATTTGCATTATAGCCATATTTTTCTTTTAATGAATAAATATCTTTAAGATTTTGAATTAAACAATTTTTATGAATAAAAAAATTTATAAAACCAGGTTTATAGAATTCAACTTTTTCCAGACATTCATATTTTTTTTTTGAAATTAAATCTTTAAGTTCCTCTCCAACTTTAACAGGATTTAATTTATGTTCTTTTGCGATTTTTAAAATAATAGGAGTTGAATAATCACCATATTCTTCTTTTTTTGGCAGCTGGATCTCTACTGTATCAATATCAAAATTATATTTTTTTTTTAATTCTTCTAAATTTTCAACAACAATTTTTCTGATAATATCCTTGATATTATGCATTATCAGTATTCCTTAATAACAGG
>CAZJVQ010000107.1:1210-1733 GCA_964549605.1 Candidatus Woesearchaeota archaeon
CTTTCACCATTTGTTTTATATATACCAACCCAGTTATATGGATTTTTTAAATATTTTTTTGATATTCCCCATAAAGTATCATTCTTTTTTACTATATATAAAACCATCTTTACCTGTGCTTTCTTCTTTCTTTTTTTTAATTGAGGTTTGATCATACTGCTAATTTTTTTCTTTAATCGTTTTTCCATTTCTATTAATTTCTTATAAGAAGCTTGCTGCTGAACTTTGAGTTTATTAATCTGGTTGGAAATAATAGATGACATTTCCTGATTGTATTCCTCGGTTTTTAAAATAACATCCTGAAATTTACTATCGACCATCTCCTCAACTGCAGAATAGGTGAATCCTTTTTCCAGTAAATATTCATCAATTCTATTATTCACATAATAATTGAGAACTTTGTTTTTAAAATACCTGTAGCTGGCATAAAGTCCCAGAGAAAATATAATCAACAATGAAACAAATATAATAACAATTTTTCTATAAAATTGTTCAACTAAATTAACATACGGTTGAATATTTT
>CAZJVQ010000108.1:0-1727 GCA_964549605.1 Candidatus Woesearchaeota archaeon
GGGCTGTACTTTACTTTAGCACGGTAGATTTTTAAGGTTTTGGAATAACTCGGTATTTTATTAGAATAATATTTAAATAATCAAATGATTCTATTTCGATCATGGAAGATTGGATTGAAGAACAAAAATTGTAGGTTGAAACGGATAAATTGAAAAGTGGAAACTGAGAAGCTGGAAATAGAATCTACATATTTGCTCTTGAAAATAAAAGAGTTAGAAAAGAAACTTATTGAAGACTAATTAGAAAAGTATAAAATCTTATTTTCCTTTTGAAATTTATGGTTGTTGAACTTGATTCAATACTTGATTTAGATATTGTTTCTGATGAAGAAGAATTAAGAAATTATTTTAATGAAAGATTGGTTGATTTGGATTATAACGAAGCTGTTAAAACTTATGTTTCAAATTTAATGACTGATTTTGTTTATGATCGTGGGAATAATTTAATGTCAGTTCTTTTTTCGGAAGATTTAGAAAGTGTTAGAATTAATGAATTTTATCAAAATAAAGATTTTATTTCTTTGAAAGATATGGGGGATACTTTTTTGTGGATTTGTGGTTTTTTTCCAGAACATGTTATTGATAAAAAAAGAAACAAGCCGAGATTCTTATTGACTTTTGAAGACTATATTCAATATGGAAAAACTGCATATCACCATGCTTCAACTTTGTTTAGAGATGAGAAAGTTCCGGTTGGTGAGATTTCAAAGAGGTTTGAATGGATTGCTCATTCAATATTGAATATGAGGCAAAGAATCAATCCTTCTTTGAGATATTGGATGCATGAAGAAACTGTTGAAAAAATTGAAGAAGTTTTGAATGATGGTGAGCCTGTTTTCAGAGAAAATACTATTTTTACATCAATTACTAATTAGTTCCAGAAACTTTTTATAGTTTGTTCAATTCTAATTTTTATGCCGTCAATGTTTATGGGAATTAGTTCAACTATTATTTTTATGTCAGTTCTTATAGCTGTGATTTGGATTTTGGTTGAAGTAAAAAGATTGAAACATAAAGTTGTGGCGATGGCTTTAATTGCTTTGATAATTTTTTCATATCTTAGTTTTTTTGCAGTCTTTAATGATAAAAAAGCCGATTTGAAAACTCCGTCTGGTCTTTTGGATGCGTCTAAACTTTATTTTGCTTGGATTCTTTCTGTTTTTGATAATTTGAAAACTTTGACAGCTAATGCCATTCATTTAGATTGGAAACCTGATGAAGATTATAGAAGCAGAAATAGGGAGTAATAGAAATACTTAAAAAGATATTTGAATTATAAATAATAGGTTTAACATGGTTGTAAAAAAAAGAGGTAAGAAAGTTTCTAAGAAGAGTAAGGTTGAAAAACAAACCATTGGGACTGTAATTGCTTCTCAAAAGAAGTTTAATTTAATTATTAGTAATCTTTTATTGTTTTTAATTATTTTTGTAGTTTCTCTTGGATTATATTATGTTTCTTCAAATGAATTTTATTCAAATTTATTTTGGATGATTTCTTTGTTAACTGGATTCCTTTCTGTTGCTTTGTTTTTGGTTTATCTGATTTTCTTGATTATGAGATATTTAGGTAAATAAAGGAAAATTTAAATATACTTTTTTCTGAAAGGTTTTACGCCTGTGTGGCTCAGTAGGTAGAGCACTACATTGGTAATGTACAAATGGAACTTGAAATTCCATTAAACAATTTTGTTGCCAAAAATGTAGAGGTCGTGAGTTCGATTCTCACC
>CAZJVQ010000109.1:0-1712 GCA_964549605.1 Candidatus Woesearchaeota archaeon
GCTAGTATTTCTTCTTCACTTGGAACGTATTCAACTATTACAGAATTGGGATTTATTTGTTTTTTCTCAAGTTTGTTCATTATTTCCTCAAAACTATTTCCAACTGCCAACAAAACGTTATCTCTGACAGCAATAAATTTTTCTTTATATTTATTAGAGAAATCCATGAAATTTTGAGAAATAAATTTAGAACCGATTTCTAATATCTTCAACTCCTTATTAATTTGTTCTTGTTCCATTTTACTTAGAAATCACCTCTTTATCCATAATCATAAGTATATACTCAAGACTTATAAAGTTTTACTATAAATTACTTTGGAAAAACATATAGTAAAATATTATGTCATTACTTCTTCTCCGAAACAACAATCTCAAAGCAAAATTCACAACCTGAGCTCTCTTTCTTAAACTCCCCCACAACCCTTGCAAGGCAATGGAGCTTTTCTTTCCCCCAATAATTTTCTAAACATTTGATATTCTTTTCCGTTCCAAACTTTCCAAAAATCTTGTTGAAGAAGATTTCCCATCAAAGGTTTTCTGTAATCTAAAATTTTACAACAAGCAGTTACATAACCATCCCATGTAACATAAATCCCCCTCCATGGCCACAGACATCCCTTACTTTTTTCTTCGTCAAAAATAATAGAAATCTTGTTTCTTTTTGCAATCTTTCTAGCTTCTCTTATTTTCTTTTTAACTTCTTCTTTTAAACTTAGAACACTTTGTTGTCTTGCATTACTGCCATATTTTGAAACATAATCTGCTTTATCCTGCAAGGTTTGAAAAATTATTTTGCTTATTCCTGTTTTTTCAGCGAGCCGAACAAAACTAGGAATTTCATCCACATCTTTTCTCATTATTGTAACAGCAAAACTAACAATTGTTTTTTTGTTTTTTTGTTTTAACATTTTATTTAAATTTTTCACATTTTCCATAACCTCCTCAAATTTTGCTCCTTTTCTTATCTTTTCATAATTTTCTTTTTTAGAAGATTCTAGTGAAACTGCGATTTCCCCTATTTCAACACCATATATTTTTTCAATTGTCTCTTTTGTTAAGAGTGTTGCATTTGTATTAGTGTTTATGAGGATTCCTTTCTGGTTAGCATATTCCATCATCTTGAATAGATCTTTATTAAGGAAGGGTTCTCCTTGTCCAGAGAGATGTATCTTGAATAAACAATCTAATTCATCAAGAATCTTTTGAAAATTGTTTAAATTCATACTTCCAAAAGGGATTCCTATCTTATCACGAATGCACATTTCGCATTTTAAATTGCACAAGGACGTTGGTTCTATTTGCGCTGTTACAGGTTTGTGTCTAAGAATAAGTGTTTTATTATCCCTGAGAAATATTACAATATTTTTCAGAATCTTTATTTTTTGTTTTAGAGAGGTCTTTAGAAATGGCTTGTTTGTTCTTAAAGCATCATAATACTTCTCTAATCTCATAAATTTATACGTCATTTTATATATTTATCCACCCTAATAGTTTTAAATACTCTTTTAATCCAAAATAGATGATAAAAAGACTATGTATTTTCACAATAAATTTTGCATTCAACAGACAAAATGTATTAAATTTGTTGGAAGAGATTCTCCCCAAAGAAATTGAACTTTTTCTATTTATTCCTAAAGGGTGTAAAGGAAAATATCACTCAAAACGAATAAAAATAATCCAATCTGATTATAATAAATATTCTTGTGCAAATG
>CAZJVQ010000110.1:0-1700 GCA_964549605.1 Candidatus Woesearchaeota archaeon
TTGAATCCTCAACAATTATTCTTGAATATCCCTGATTGATTAATGCCCACTTAAGAGCCTCTTCTGTATATCCTTTTGCTATATTTCTTTTAAAATAACCTATAATCTTGTTTTTGTAGCTATCCTCTATCATAAACTGGATAATAAGGAAGAGTTTAAAAATATAATTGTGAATTATTTCAACTTTACCGGTTTTACTTTTTCATAAAATCTAATTGCTTCGTTAAGTCTCGGCTTTGATTCTGCATAAATCGTCAGAAGTTTTTGTCCTTTTTTTATTTTATCTCCCACACTCAGAGAGAGATGAATTCCGGCATATTTATCTGCAGGACATCCAGTAGTTCTTGCTAGAGAATTTATTTTTTTGTTATTTATTTTTTCAACCCTGCCAGACCTCTTTGATAAAATATCTTTTTTGAATTTTGCAGGTCTTACTTCAACAACCCGGCCTCCCTGAGCTTTTATTATCTCCTTGAATTTTTTAAATGCTTTTCCTGAATAGAGAATTTCTTTTGCCAACTCTTTTCCTTTTTCTCTTTTTGTTTTGCCGGTCATCTCTAAAAGTTGGCCTGCCAGAAATAAGGATTTTTCTTCTAAATCTTTAGGTCCTTTCTTTTTTGGATCTAAAATACTTATCACGTCTATCAATTCCAATGCAGGACCTATTCCATCCCCTATTGGCTGAGATCCATCGGTTAAGACGCATTTCAATTTTTTACGAAAATGTTTTCCAATCCTCTCAAATTTTTTCTTTAATCTTAATGCTCTTTGCCTGCTCACTTTTGCTGTTTCTCCGTAAGGGATATCTATCAGAATATATTTGCTTCCAACAGCAAGTTTTTTTGACATTATCGAAGCCAATAACTGAGATTCTGGGTCTATTTTCAAAAGTTTTTCAATTCTAATTATTTTGGAGTCTGCGGGAACCATTTCAATAGCCCCTCCCCAAACCATAAAAGCGTTTGTTTTTCTCAAAATTTTCTTTAGTTCCTTTATTGAAAACTCTATTTTTGCTATTGTTTCTATAACATCTGCAGTTCCAGCTGCACTTGTTATTGCTTTTGAAGAGGTTTTAGGCATTATTAAACCGGCAGCAGCACAAATTGAAACTACAATTGGTGTTGTTCTATTTCCAGCAACACCCCCTATAGAATGCTTATCAGCAAGATCTTTATTTTTTATATTTAATCTGTTTCCTGTTTTTAATATTGCATTTATAAGATAAATTGTTTCCTTAAAATTCATCCCGTATTTATACATCGCTGAAATAAAAAGGGCAATTTCCGGATCTGATAAAGAATTATTTACAACATCCCTAATAATTTCATTTATCTCTTTTTCAGATAATCTCTTTTTGTTCAATTTTTTCTTTACGAAGATTACACTTCTCGGCACTGATGCAATATTTACATCTATCTTCTGCCCAATTTTTAATCTCATCCTTTTTCTAATCTCAGAAGAAAGTAAAATCTCACCTTCTTTAACGACTCCTTCTATAGTATCAACGACTGTAGAAAGTTCTATAGGATATTTTGAAAAAGTTTTAAGGGAAATCCTTCCTGTAGTATGCACCCCAATTTTTTTCGCCGTTTTTTTATTTAACATAGCTACAGGAAGTCCTGCAGACCACTTTAAGAATTTAACTTTTAATTCCATTTTAATTACTCTTTTTAATTAAAAGATAGAAAAAATGATTTTTA
>CAZJVQ010000111.1:0-1695 GCA_964549605.1 Candidatus Woesearchaeota archaeon
TGTTCTTAATAGATATGCCAGTAGAAAAAGTTCCGTAGCTGGCGACGAGGATTACATTTTCATCCTTTTCCATCCTTCTCTTAAATTCTTCTCTGATATCCTTATTAATAGAACCATCTACATAATAAACCTTTTTGTCTGTAGTTTCTCTGAGTTTATTATATATTTTCTCGCCGTAAGCTATCTTGTGAAAAAGGACTAATGAATTAGTATTTGTCTTACTCATCACATTACATATAAAATTTAACCTTCTATCACTTTGATTAATAAAATTTTGTTCCAGATTAAAAAGTCTTTGTCTATCTTCATAATTTCGAGATAATTGCCAAAATGCTTCTTTCTGTGATTCTGTAGCATATTCCATTTGAAGTTGAATGACTTTACAATAAGAAATATAACCCTCTTCTTGTAATTGAGCTGCCTTAATCTGAGTTACTAAAGGACCAAGAGCTGACATCAAAGTTAAACGATCAACTGTACCTCTTTTTGGAATTGTACCAGAGAGGCCAAACCTGTAATCACAATGCCAACACTTATCTGTAATTTTTTGTATGGAAGCTGCTTTAGCCTTGTGTGTTTCGTCAACCATGACTGCGTCAAATTGTTCAAAGTATTCAGCATCTTTTTTAACAAGAGATTGATAAGTACCAATGACAATGTTAGAACTCTTTCTAAGTTTGACTCCAGCATAAATTTGTTGTATCTTTAATGGAATTCTACTTTGGTGGTTATACTGTTCAAAATCCCCAGTAGCCTGTAGGACTAAGCTTACATTTGGAACTATTATGAGGATTCTCTTTTTACTTAAATTTTCCATGAGGTAAGCTACTATCATGAAAGCTATTAGAGTTTTACCTGCTGAAGTTGCTAGTTCTGCTAAGCACCTTCGATATTTTAAAATCTTAAATGCAGCATCTATCTGATAATCACGTGGTTTAAATTCTGGATGATCTTTAAAAAAATCTTCAGCCCACTCTCTAAACTTTACTTCGTCTATGTCTTTATCAAAAAGTTCGGTAACATTATTAATGCCAAGTTGTAGATCATATTCTTTACATACATCTACTACTTCTTTCCAAAGTCCAGAAGGTATCCTATTTCTTTTGATAAACGATATGTTACCATCCCACACTTTCTTTTTGACTAAAGGGTGAAATCTCCAACCGTCAATTCTCTTAGTAAGACTAGACTTCAACTGATCATACTCTAAGCTAGTACAAGAATCTATTGTTAAGAATTTTTTATTATCTGATAGTGAAAGTTCCATTATAGCATATCATCTTCTAACCTAATTCTATTACGAATAGCAAAGGCCATATTATCTAATGTACGAATACATTCGTGATAATACTCTACATGAGATTCTAATAAAGATATTTGAATCCTAAGAGAAGATAAGTCAGCTTTAATAAACTGAGCCTTCTCACCTCCTGTTAATTTAAGATCATAATCTATGGAATAATTCCTCCATGATTCTTTGAAATATTTTTCCCAGGTAGCCTTCCTTTTATATATTGTCGTCTTAAACTCACCCAACTTATCTAAAATGATTTGTCGATAAGATAACATATATACCTGACACTCTGCAAGTTCAGACATATTCTTACTCTTGTATATCAGATCTTTTATCTTATCTCTCCATTCAATCCTATCTTGTGTAAGTCGCTCTTCTAGGCGATCATTAGCTTCTTTTAT
>CAZJVQ010000112.1:0-1681 GCA_964549605.1 Candidatus Woesearchaeota archaeon
AAACAACTATAGCAAAAAAATTGGCTAAAAAACTTGATGCAAAATTAGTTCATTTGGATGATTATTGGAAATATCATAAAGCTACTAAATTACCTCCAAGAAAAGACTGGAAAAAATGGGAGCATCCTCGCGCTACTAATTTTAATAAGGCATTAAAAGAAATTATAAAATTAAAAGATAATCAATATATTATTGTTGAGGGACTTCATCCTTTTAGTAATTCAAATTTTCGCAAACTTTTGGATTTTAAAATATATTATTCTATTCCAAATAAGAGTGTTATAAAAAGGAGAATTGAAAAATTTGGTCTGGAGGACAATCAAAGAGAATATAGCAAAAATATAGTAATTAAAGCTTATAAAAAATATGGGACCCCAACAAAAAAATATGCTGATTTAGTTCTTAAAGGAGATAAAGATATTAATGAAAATCTAAAAAAGATTTTAGAATATATTAAAAAATGAGACACTTCGTTTATTTTTCAAAAAATGCGGTAACTTCTGGTGGAGCGCTAAGCAAAACTGATTTGATGAGGGCTGGAAGAATGGACATTGCAATTCATAGTTTTATTCAAGCAATTTATTTGTCAAATGATTATAGGCAAGATGTGAAATTCCATTTCGTTTTTTATGGTATGCCAGACCCCCCAAAACATATTGAGATACAAGTTACTGAAGAATTGGGGATTAGTAAAAAAGATGTTGGAAATTTAATCAAAAAAATTCTTTATAAATACAAAGAAGGAAAGAAAACAGAAGTTCTTCCAGGATGCTTTGTTGAAAAAAGGCCTTTGTTAAAAGTTATTGAAGATCTAGAGAAAGGGGGTGCAGAAGTTTTTATTTTAGATAAAAAAGGTGAAAACTTAAGAAAAGCTAAAATTCCTGAAGAAGTTGTTTTTGTTATTGGAGATCATGAAGGACTTCCAAGTAAGGAATTGAAAAGGCTGAAGAAAAAATCTACTGCAATTTCTGTTGGGCCCAAAATGTATTTTGCAAGTCAAGTAGTTTCAATTATTAATAATGAATTGGATCTTAGGGAAATTTAATCACAATCAATAATTAGTTTTTGGTCTACTTTTAAATTAATGAAATAACCTATCTCAGAACAATCTAGACCAATATTTTCTAATTCTTTCGTATGATTCTTCAAATCCTCTGAGAGTTCTACCTCTTCTAAAAAAATATTTTTTATTATCATTTTGAGTATGACCTCCCTTTTTGGGGAGGACAAGGATGTATTACATGAACATGACCCTCTTAGGAAAGAGGGTAGAGGGTTTGATTAGGAACCTTCTTTTTTCAAAGAAGGTAGAGGGTTTTTTGGATGTTAAAATAACTAGAAAATCACTTTATAAAGCACTTATGAAAAATTGATTCAGAAACGAAATTCATAAGCTTTTTAAATGAAAAAATGATTTTTAGGAGATGAAGATAGTCTTCACGCCGGATTGGTTTCTTAATTTTGATGTTCTTATAGAGTCATTTGGATTTATTATTCTTTGTTTGTTTTTTCTTTTTGCTATTAAATCGTATAAATTAAGTAAAAAGAAAAGCGTTCTCTATCTTGGATTTGGATTCCTTTCCATCGCACTTGCAGAACTTTCAACTATTTTCACTAAACTCATTCTTTATTATGACATGGGTGTAACTTCAGAAATAAGTCAAACAATAGTAACACAAGG
>CAZJVQ010000113.1:0-1678 GCA_964549605.1 Candidatus Woesearchaeota archaeon
ACCAAGGAACCTCTAATCTTTCTAAACGATTTAAGATTAGAAGAATCGATGATAGATCCTGACTTCCTAATTTTCGCGAGCCGACATACTTCAAAAACTGCTCAACCCGCCTTTTTAGTACATACCACCGGAAATTGGACTAAAAATACTGATTTTGGGGGTGATCCCCACTCACTATCTTTAACTAGTGCCTTGTTACATAAAGCGGGATTTATTTCTTTTATTGAAAAAGAATTACCACTCAAAAAATCAGATTTTTCATTTGATATAGAAGTTACGCATCATGGACCTACAAAATTAGAAATACCCTTAATATTCATGGAATTAGGGAGTAGTAAGGTAGAATGGGATATTATCGATGCTGGGGAATCAGTAGCAACAGTAATAATTAATACCATTTATAAATATTTAAAATACAAAAAAGAAGCAGACCAGGAGATTTGTTTAGGCTTCGGTGGAACACATTATGGCCCAAACTTTCGTAGACTAATAGAGAACACAAATCTAGCTATGTCCTTCATCTGTCCTAAGTATTATATTCAAGAATTAAATAGCGAAATGATTTTAAAAATGATTCAAAATACTTCCGAAAAAGTTGATTATTTTCTTATAGATTGGAAAGGGACAAATTCTGCAGATAAAAAGCATCTCATTCCCCTATTAGAAGAGTTTGACATCCAAATTAAAAAAACCAAGGACTTTTAAAACATCTTCTTGTGAAAAGATGAATAACACGTTAATTTGCTTCTTCTTTAATCTTTTCATAATATTTTACTAGATTTTTAAAAACGTAATGCATCGGTGAGTATCCTTGAGTTGCGGATTTAGCTAAGATTTTCACAAGAAAATCTTGATGAGTGCAATTTTCATCAGGTGTAACATTCAGCTCCCGAATATTATAAAAGCTACGCCAGAATCCTGTGGGAAAATCTACTAGTGGCTGTAGTACTTGGTTATATTGTTTTTTTCCTTGTTGGCTTAAGACTAATTCTTTTTTTAGCTCATAGAAATTATTTTTATCCTTTTTCGTAAGAGTGATTATCCCTTCTGATTCAACCTCCTTCATTATATCATTTAAGGTGGCAGAATTAAGGCTGGTAATATTCAATTTTTTTAAACTATCGAGAATCTCGGTGTCGGTTTGGCCCTTGAGTTTGATTAATGTATAATTTCTTGCCATGATATTGTATTTCATTGGAACTGATTCATGATCTATTTTATTATATTGAATTAAATTTCCAAGAATTTGTTTAGCTGTAAGATATTTTAAAACAAGCTGATCTTCTTCAGAAAAATCTTTTTTAAATATATCAGATTCAAAATATTTACTATACAATGTCTGTAATAATGTCTTTATTGAGTGGAATCCGTCAACAATAGCATTTTCAACATTCTTTAATACTTCAATCCTGTAATCAATATCAATAAGGAATTTATTTTTATCAAGAGGTATAGGGCGAACAATATGAGGTTTATTATTCAATGGCTTTAGGTACTCATCCCATTTTTTCTTAAAACGATAAGATTGTGTTTTTGCTATATTTGAAAGCTTTTGAACAACATCTAAAAGCTTTTTTAAGAATTCTTCTGCTGTTACATTCGTCATAAAAATTTCAATTTTGTCCTAACCTAATAATAATATTAAAATCTATAGATTTTTAAATTTTTAAATTAAATT
>CAZJVQ010000114.1:0-1126 GCA_964549605.1 Candidatus Woesearchaeota archaeon
GATTTCCCGCTAGAATAATCTGATAATTTTAACCCTCTTAAAAATAAAAAGGTCATGTCTTTATGATATCCTCTTAGTTCTTCAAAGGGTTTCCCACCTATTCTTTTCTTTATTCTTTTCTTTATTCTTTTAATTTGTTTTAATTCTGATTCCTTTAAATTTGTTTCTTCCATTTTATTCCAAAAAATTATCTTGGTAATTCATCCCAATAGTTTAATGTGAGTTCGATCCCTCCTAAAAGATGATCTGGTGCTTCTACAAACTGGTCTCTTTTCTCTGGATTATACATTCCTCCTTGTTCAAGGAATTGTTGAAATCTTTCTTGTGTAAAATCGACTGTCCATAAATCACTATGTTCTGGTTTTCCATTATAAGCTATGTTGGCTGGATTTAAAGAAACTTGGTTGCTAGAGGCTTCTAAGGCTTGACAAAAAATAGCGGAAACATCTGTATTACTTCCCCGAACTGTTCCTAAAAATCTGGCCTTTTCTGTGAAAAAAGGTAGTATTGAAAAATATTCTACTTCGTCTAACATTTCTCTCATATTCCAAACATAAGGATGTGAGGGAGGGAGATTTTTTCCATCTTTAGTATATCTATCTTCAAAACCCGAACCTGCGGCAGCAAGACCTTTTTGATCAGAACCAAAATCTCGGACAACAATCAATAATTTATCATCTATTGTTCGTTGTAGAGTATTTACTGTAAAAGGTCTAGGATATTCCTTTTTATTCAGTCCTTTAATTTTTCTCATCACAAAATGATTGCTATACATTATTGGGCTAACTCCAATTATTAATCCCCCTCTACCATGGGCTGTGCCTTCATATCTCCACTTAGTTCCATCCTCTCCCCAATTTGCATCTTCAAAATCTTTTTTTATTTTCTCTTGCATTTCTTTAGAAGGATTGAAAGTAGAAGGGACTTCAATTATTTGAATATCTTGTGGTAACAAAGGATGTTTTGGTTCACATACAATTTCTGTTTCTTTTCCATATTGAGATCTCATTTGAAATAATCCTCCACTGCTTCTGGCACTTCATTTAAACTTGGAACGACAAAAAAATCATGTCCCCTTGTCCTTATTGATTTTTGTTGGAAAAGGAAAATTCCTCCAATGCCCTCT
>CAZJVQ010000114.1:1136-1640 GCA_964549605.1 Candidatus Woesearchaeota archaeon
CCCTCTTTTGTTGCCTCTTTAGATTGGATTACATCATCATAGAGATTGTCTCCAACCATTACTGCATTTTCTGGAGATACTTGTAACATCTTGCATGCTCTTGAATAAATTTCAGAATTTTGTTTTGTTATTCCATTTTCATAAGACAAAAAAGCCATATCTGCATATTGGAGAATATCTTCTTTTTCAAGAAACTCTCTTGTTGGAGGATAACAATTTGAAACAAGACCTATTTTTATTCCACTTTGTTGAATTTGTTTTAAAATTTCATTTCTTCCAGAAGGGCTGTTTCTTGCAGCATTTTCTAATTCAGAATGAACTATTTTTCGGAGATGATCTTTATTTTTTTGATTTGGATCTATGCCTAAGGATTCTGCAAAATTAGAAAAATAATCTTCTATGTCTGTAAAAGGTGTTCCGCATACTGCTATCTGAACTTTTTTATGTAATTTATCTGTGTATTCTAATCCGAATTCTCTCATAGCTCTTTTTTCTGGACTTGAG
>CAZJVQ010000115.1:0-1628 GCA_964549605.1 Candidatus Woesearchaeota archaeon
TTTGATGGTAGAAGACGCGATAAGAAAATATGACGGTGAGTTAAAGAAAAGAGCCCTGTGGGAACACCTTCCTAAGAAAATGATGTATCAAACATATTGCGTCGTCATTGACTATTTGCTTTATTCGCGAAAAATATCTATTGATTCTGTGGGTAAGGTAGGTTGGATATTCTATCCGGAAAAAGTAAGCGAACACATAAAAAACAAACACCTTTTCTGGGAAAAATGAAATCAGAATCTTTATAAAAACTCTTCCTCTTTAAATTTGATGGCAAAAGAAAGAGTAGCTATTTTTATTGATGGCAATAACCTTTATTATAGTTTTAAAAATCTAGGAATTAAAAGAATAGATTTCCAAAAGCTTCTTCGATTATTGGTCGAAGATAAACTATTGATTTCAACATTTTATTATAATGCTCCTCTGGACATAAATATAAATCCTGGAACATATTGGGAACAACAAAAATTCTTCAATAAATTAAAGAAAATTCCAGATTTTAATGTTGTGCTTTGTAGATTAAGAAAACATAAGAGAAAAAATGGAAACTATGCTTTTGATGTGAAGGGTGATGATGTTCATTTAGCAGTTGATTTAGTTTCTGGTGCTTACGAAAATCTTTACGATACGGCGATAATAGTTTCAGGAGATGAAGATTTTGTTCCTGCAATTAAGAAAGCTCAAAAATTAGGGAAGAGAGTGATAAACGCTTATTTCAAAAGCAGTTCTTCGGCATCACTGAAGAAAACTTGTGGCGATTTTATTTATATGAACGACCTGATTAAAGAATTATAAAATATAACTGCCCGGCATTGCCCGAAGACCATACCGGGGAATATATTAGTAACATGACGAATTCGTTCTTTATAAATTCTTCTGTTGTTCGGGGTTTGAGACCACAACAAGGTTTTCCGAAGGGTATTTCTTTGCCGACAAGGGTATTCCGTCGATAAATCTTCCGGAAGACCTTGATTTTAAATACAGTTCCAACTAGAGAAATGATTCTAACATTTTTGTAGCAACGGGTTATTTCCTAACCTGTTACATTTTCTATGAATCGCAGTTTCTGGAGGGTCGCTATTTTTCTATGTTTTATAAAACACGGAGCGTTGTCAGTTGATCAAAAGTACTAAAGTACTGATGCGATTTTGGCTTAAAGCCGGTTTTGTTTTAATGATAGAATTGCGAGAAGAAATACTATTTAAACGATTGAACTGATTTGCCCTACGCTTTATTTAGCGTAAATCGACTCAATCCTCAAAAACATAAAATGAAAGATTAATAAATGATTGACTCTATTATTCTGTATGGCTAAGGATGATGAAAACTATTCTGCTTATTTGGCTGCGAATTTGGGAAGATATAAAGGCAAGTGGATTATCATATGTGACGAAAATATAATTGCTTCTGGTGAAGATATTAAAAAGATTGTCAGTGAGGTTCAAACGAAATGTCCGGATAAAAAGTTTCTTCTAGCCAGGGTTCCCGAGGAAGTCTAACTTTTCCTAAAGTGGTTCTATTCTGAAAACACTCATTTATTACCTAAAGCATTAAAAAGAAGGACACCTGATTTATATTATGAAAAAGGTCAAGATGATTGTGACGAAGACTTATCTGGACAGCTTATATA
>CAZJVQ010000116.1:0-1617 GCA_964549605.1 Candidatus Woesearchaeota archaeon
GTGCACCTGAGATAATTCCATAAGTAAATGCAACAACAGGGACAGAGGCAACCATAAGCGCTGTTTTAGACAAAAATTCTGACCTGGTAATGGCATTAACGACAGGCTCTGGTGTAGCATTTGAATGGTTGATGATCAATGAAATTTGCTGAATTACCCATTTTGTTACTCTGATCAGGTCATCAACTAAAAGAAATAATATGATAATAAGTTTTGGGATGTAGTTGACAAACAGGAAACCAAGGATAAAGACTCTGATGATCCTGGCTCCTCCCTGCATAGGACTTGCAATTCTAAAATAGAATATTCCCAGGATAGTAATTACTGTAAAAGACCAATAAAGCCAATAAAAGAAACTACGGGTAGATGGAGATAAATCATGCGCAGCGGTCTTTACTGCCTGGAAAACATACAAATCGATTAATAAAAAAAATATAATTATAATTATAAATCTCATTAGGTAAAAATTTTGAAAAGTTAAAATAATAAATTTATTAATAAAAATTTATAACTTTGCATAAAAAAATGCTAATGTTTAATAAAAAAAAAATATTAATAAAAAAATTAATTAAAGAAAATTGCTTCTGGTCATATGAAAAACCATCAGCAAATTTAATGGATGATGATATATTAATTGAAAAAGTCCTTATTTATCTTGATCTTGAAGAAATAAATATGCTATTTTCAATTTACACTTCAGATAAAATTAAAAATACATGGATAAACAGAATAGTATCCCAAGAACCATATTATCACCAACTAAATGAATTTATTAGATGGTTTTATTTTAATGATGAAAGGATTAACCTTAAAAACTGATAAAATATTTAATACGGTTTCAACATTAAGTAGTATTAAAGAGTTCTCACTTATTGGTGGTACAGCATTATCATTGCAAATAAATCATCGTTTAAGCGAAGATCTTGATTTTTGCAAATGGAAAAAACATAGAAATGATAATCCGACAATAAATCTTTCATTAATTGAAAATGAACTAAATTCTATTGGCACTATTGAAAGAAAAAACATATTAGATTTTAACCAGGTAGATTATTTGGTAAATGGTGTTAAATTATCATTTTATGCAAATAAAATATATCAAAGCCCTGTAAAAAAATATGGTTTAGTTCATAATAATATTAAAACAGCCGATATTGAATCTATTGGAATTATGAAATTAGAATTAATGTTAAGGAGAAGTTTTTTTAAGGATTATTATGATTTATATAGTATTCTTCTGGAAGGTGTTTCTTTAAAACATCTTGTTCATGGTGCGGTTAAATATTCAAACCACGTATTAAAATCAAAAAATATTCTTCTTTTTATTACTAAAGGAACTAATTATAAAAAAGACAGCAATTTTAATGATCTTGCTCCTAAATATGAAGTTGATGAAAAATTAATTTCTTCATTTATTAAGGATACAATAAGAAAAGAATATGTTTAGTATTCAGTGTTTTTTATCCTAGACAATGACCAAAATCCAATATCTAAACCCTGAACTAATACACTTTCTCCCCCCCTAAATAAGTACTTCCTACTTTAATTTCATAAATTTTACCGGTTTCACATTTCATAATATCATCTTCCAAAATCACAAAATCAGCAAATTTGCCC
>CAZJVQ010000117.1:0-1558 GCA_964549605.1 Candidatus Woesearchaeota archaeon
CGGACTGTTTTTTATGTCGAGTTATATTCAGGCTGGCTTTTTATTCACGGCTCAATCTCTCTATTTCTTTTTGAATTTCTGGAATTACTTCTTGATTATGGATTACTTTTTTGCCATCTTTCTTAATTGAGAATATGTAGAAAACCTTACCGCCAAATTCTTTTGTAAATTTTTCGTGTGTGGTTTTTTGCAGTCCTTTTTCTTTGTAGATTTCAGGTATGTGAGCTACTCCACTAACTGGCTTAATTTGTAGTCCGATAAACTTGTCATTTATCTTGATGAAGAAATCAACGTTGTATAACCTATCCCATTTGTCAGGTGCAGGTTCAATTTTTTCGTTTAAAATTTTCTGCAATTGTCCGTAGATTGTTGAAATTTCAGTAGTATAACCATCAAAGGTGCGGTCAATTACTAATTGAAACATATAGTTAATGCAATCTTCTTCTGTAATTTCTTCAACTTCAGCTACAATAACTTCCGTGATTTTGACATAAAGTTTTCTGCCTAATTCTTCAATGTGCTGTTTGTTTCTAACGTTTTTGAAGTAGTAATTTTTCCAGTCTTTAAGTTCTTTTGGTGAACATTTTCTAATTTCTTCGGATACCGCTCCAACATTCCTTTTGAAATTCAACTGGAATCGGTTCATTGCAGAGTTAAGAAGCCATTCTTTAGCCATTTGCTGATTGTTTGTAGTTAATAAGACTGTTTTTTAGTTTGAAATCATAACTGTCATCAACATCTGTCAAATCATTTTTCAGTAAATGGGCATTAATGAAGGTTTTGTTTTTGAGGTAGAGATAGCAAAGCAAATTGTCTTTATTGTCGTGTTTACACTGGTCAAATTTCATATATACTTTTTCTCCTTTTAATTTCCGGGTCAGGTATTCAATTGCTCTGCCATTTTTACTTTCATCTTTCTTTATACCAATCAGCCTGATATTTAAACCATTATTTAATACTAAAATTTCAGGAGACTTGATCTCTTTTACAGTATAATATTCTTCTCTTTCTCTGCTATTTTTGTCAATTTTAGAACCAAATTGAAGCTTTTTTGGGTCAACTTTCTTGTCAAGCTTTACAGGGTCTTTGAAAATGTATAGTTGTTTTCCAATTTCTTTTTGAAAATCAATATCTAATTTATCTTGCTTTAAAAACTTGAATTCGGCATCATCAAATATTTTATGTTGCTTTATTCCAAGCTTTTCAGAGATTACCGGAATAAATTCAGAATTGATTTCATACCCAACAGAATTTCTTTTTAATTTTCTTGCTGCAAGAGAAGTTGTCCCGCTGCCCAAAAACGGGTCATGTATGGTATCTTCAACAAATGAAAACATTTTTATTAATCGCTTTGGTAGTTCTACTGGGAACATTGCTAAATGATTATCCTGTCTAGCACCACTAAAATTCCAATGCCCTTGGAAATAGGTATTCCATTCTTCTTTTGTTAGCTGTGAAAGTTCTTTGTTTTCTTTTGTTACTTTTGGTGGATTTCCCGGCTTTCTGAAAATCATAATGAATTCATAATCAATTTTCAAAATCCCGTTTCTGGGATAGG
>CAZJVQ010000118.1:0-1511 GCA_964549605.1 Candidatus Woesearchaeota archaeon
TTAAACTCTTAACCCGCATCCAATAAGTTTCAGTTTTCTCCATTTTATTATTCATACGCTTCTTTCGCTAAATTCTCTAATTCTTTCTTATTCTTTTGAATTAATTCAAGCATCTTACTAATCTCTTTTGCAACAGCATTCTTCAAATCCAATGGGTGCAACTTTTTCGCAACAAAATCTTTCTCAATTTCTTTGTAGTTACTATATTTCAAATCCCCACCATATTTTTTATCTCTCTCCACAACAAATTTTTCATTCTTATCTTTTTTAATAGCTATAATCACATATTCTAAAAAAGCCATAATGCCATTATCCGGCTTGCCTGCAACACAATCTGCTCCTTTTAATTTTTTCTTTACAACCTCTTTATCATCCAATAAATCAATTTTAGATTTATCATCAGAAGCAGACATCTTTTTACCAATCAAACCAGGGATTAAAGGATTCATAATTTCAATTCTTGGCTTATATCCTAATTTAGGTAAATTTTCCCTCGCTAAAACCATTATCTTTCTTTGGTCAGTTCCCCCAAGCTGTGCATCAGCACCCAAATATTGTTCATCAACTGCTTGCATCAAAGGATAAATCAAACCAGAAAGTTTTGGATTTTTGCCTAATTTAACCACATCAGAAGCTGCTTTATTTGCATCACGAACAGAAGAAATGCTCGACATTTGCAAAACATCAAACATATATTCTGGCTTTAACTGAAAATCACTGCCCTTAACAAATTCCAGCTCTTTTATATCTGCACCAACAGATTTAATCATAAGAGGAATTATTTTTGCATAATAATCATATCTCTTTTCCAAAACAATCCAAGGAGTATTATCCAACGCAGCATGCAAATCAGCCAAAAGAATTTTCACATGAAATCCTGCCCTTAATAAATCCGCTATTTTCAATGCTGGTAAAAAATATCCAACATGAGGCCTTCCAGTTGGAGCAGTTCCCCAATAAACAATCGGCTTTTTCTTCTCCTTCAAAAGCTTTTTCAATTCCTCTTCCCCAATTATTTCTTCAGTATTTCTCTTGATTAATTCAATCTTATCAACCATATTTTAATATTAAAAAAGGACTATATAAATTATTTCTTCTTCTTAATTGGCTCTATAACATTCTCCTTACCCCAAGCCACAATTCCTAAAAATACATAACCAACTATTGGAATCAAAAACATCAATGAGAACCATCCAGGATGTCCAACTTTTTCATAAGCCTTCCATCTCCAAATAAAAAAGAAAACTGAAAATGCGATTGAAGAACCTGCACCAATAACTTGTCCAAATATTGGAATAACTATAAAAAATCCTCCAAGTAAAAACAAAATAGGCCACCACGGCATTTTAGCAATTTGAGACATAAGAAGAGGTTTACCTACAAAAGGAATCCACGCAATTCCAGGAGTTTTATGCTTCGCCTTTTTCCCAATCTCCATATATGCAAAAGAACTATACACATAAATTCCAATTGCTACAAAGAAAACTACTGCAACCATTGCAAAAAGAATT